>DATLUK010000171.1:0-12692 GCA_035533195.1 Acidimicrobiales bacterium
TGCGCCGGTGACGGCCTCCAGGCGGGCTTCGTCTGCCGCTCTGCGGTCGAAGGCCTCCTGGAGGACCAGGCGCAGAAGCTCGAATCCTTCGTCGTGCACGTAGGTCTCGATCTCGAAGTGCTCCATCGAGGCGGCGTCGCCCCCGGATAGGAACGCCCTCATCTTCTCGAGCTGAGCGAGGCAGGCATCGCCCGTCGCCTCGGGGGAATCTCAGCCATGCCGCTCAGCCCTTGGTGGACCGGCGCGAGAGGCGTTGGACGAGGACTCCCAGTCCGGCGTTCCCGGCCGTCTCCACAGCCGACTTCGCCCTCCGGTAGGCCTCGGTCGCATCGCGCACCGCTTCCACCTCTTCGGCGGGCAGCATCAAGAATCGGGTCTTGTTGGACTCCGAGTAGCTGAGCACGGTGGACTCGTGCAGCTGATCCCCGTCGGCGCAGCGACAGTTCGGCTTTCCGCAGCGCCGGCGGTGGGTCACCACGGACCCCCGAACCATCTCCGGCTTGCGTCCTCTGGCTGATCTTGCCATCCATCCTCCTAGTCCGCTAGTGGGCCACTAGCAGATCATGGCAGACTGACGGACAGGAGTGGTGGATAGGCGGAGCCAGAACAGGTGTCTTCAGACCGACATTCGGCCGTGGTCAGGCCGAATGCCTAGCCGGGGCGGACGGATTCGACCGACCACAACGGCCGCGACGCAACGAACTACCTGGTCACGCCGCCATTCCAACGCCAACGGACGTCACTCCAGGGGATCCACACCAAATTCAAACGGGGACTTCACGCTCGTATGAGATCCCTATGTGAAATGCCCCGACACCACCGCCCAGGGGCGCCCCCGGGATGGAGCTCGCCGGACTGTAGGTCAAGTTGAAATGCTCGCTAGCCTGAACGGTGCCCGCATAGACCTGGCCGGTGCCCGTCACGTTTTCGCTGAAGCTGGCCGTGCAGGGCGTGTATATGAAGGTGCTGATCGGACCTGTCGGGGAGCCGAAGTTAACATTCTCGTTGGCCTGAATATTGGGAGAGCCACCCGAAGAGCAGGTGGAGGCATCGCTGTATGGGACTATGAGGTACAGCTGGTGGGGTGCCCCGTCGGCGGAGGACACTGAGAAGTGGCTCATGGTGATAGGGCCGTCGCTGAAGATGGCAAGGTTCGTGCTGAGGGCCAGTCGTCCCGTGAGGCTGAGCGAGCAACCCCCGGTGATGTCGGCTAGCTGAGGAGTGGCCTGAGCCGCCAGGCCGGCCAGGGCGGAGGCGGCCATGCTGCAGGCGGTGTACGGGTTGATGGTGTATCCGGCCGCCTGCCAGGCCGCCTGGTCGTAGTTGAGTTGAGGCATGGGCTGTGAAGGGGGGGGAGGGGAAGCGGCGCTTTGGACAACTTGGCCGCCGACATTGCCACCGCTACCGCTCACGCACCCGTTGCATGTGGTGGCTGCGGTGGCATCGTGGCCGATCTGAGAGTTGCCGGACATGGTGATCGAGTTCTGGGACGAGGTGACATCGTGGCCAACGGAGGCGTGGTCGGAAAGGCTCACCGGTCCGACGGACCAGACGTCCTGGGCGACTGAGGAGTTCTGGCCGAGCGAGACTCCGCTGCCCCCATCCCCCCCGCCACTGCAACCTGCGGGCGGGTTGGCCTGGCTGTAGATGCTGCCGTAGACGGTGGTATGTTCGCTCAGGTTTACGTAGCCATTGGTATATATATTGGCGTCGTTGCCACTGTGCCCATAGACTGTCGGGCTTTCGCCGAGACTCAGGCTGCAGTTGGAGTAAATGGCACTATCGAACGCTCCCCAAGGGGACATCTGCACCAAGGCCTGCATACGTCTGGCGCCATAGAGGTTGGGGTCAACCGTAGCGGTAGAGGTGAGTTCAGCCGCGACGGGGTTCGCGCCAAGGGGACATGCCATCGGCGGCTCTGATGGAGGAAATGTCGCGTAGTACGCGATTGAGACGCTGTAGCTCACCGTGGCAGGCGAGGTCGAGAGCACGCCCGATATCGGCGCGCACGGAAGGCTGGCCGCCTGTGTGGTCTGAAGGACGGCGTAGGCGGCATTCAGACCTGCTTCAGCGGCGTCCACGGACTGGACTTGGCGACGCTGGAGCGCGCTCCCATCGACGTTGTGGACGGCCAAGTCCAAGGCTACTCCGCTCAGCGTCATGGCGACGAGGGCAACCATCATGGCGGCCACCAGAGCGACGCCAGCTTGATCGTCCCCGTGTGCGCTGACCAGTCGGTGTAATAGTCGTTTCAGCATATGTTTGTCCCTCGGCCCAGTTGTCATTTGTCCTAGCCAGGCGGCACGGTGGCACACACCGTGGCCGGATAGCCGTATTCCGTGTTTCGTCCAGTCACCGAGGCTCGCAATTCGGCGGCGGAGGCGGGGTTAGTACTGTCGTTGACGACCAGATCGATATTGAGAATTCGCTCGCCGTAGGTGGGTTGGGAGGTGTCGAGGGCGAAGGCCGGGACTACCGGTGTGACAATCTCGTTCACCACGTTGGTCGCCACCACTCGCCAGGAGCTCACCAGGCCATCGGTTTGCCAAGTTGACGACCAGCTCCGGGTGAGAAGCTGCTCGTTCTGAATTTGCCATTGCACGCAGCGCTCCACGGAGTTGGCCTGGGTGTAGACGAGCAGTGACATGTAGGGCGGGCTCTCCGTCGACGGGTCGTAGAGCAAGTTTGCGGAGCGGATTTGGCGATCTAGCTCGTTGACGGCCAATCGGGCCTGGTCGTTGTTCACGCTGCGTCCCGCCACCCGGGCCTCGGTGGTCTGAGCGGACGTCAGGACGGAAACCACCATGCCTAGCGCGAGGACCGTCAGTGCGCTCGACACGACCAATTCGATCAGGGTGAAGCCACCTTCATCCCGGCGGCACTCGGTACTACGCACTGGGAGCCGCCGTGTACGTCGCGTTGGCACCGATCGTACCCAGATCGACGCCAATGTTCAGGTCCGCCACGCTTGTGCCGCCGTAAGTAACCGAGTAGGCAATATTCCCCAGGATGGGCGACGCTGAAGTTGCTGAAGCTTGGGCCCGCGTGCAGGGGCTGGCGCAGCCAGATCCGGCCGGATCGCTGATGACGGTTCCCCCCGTGGTGAGCTGGGGGGTGATGGTAATTACGAGCGCTATACCCGTGTTGTCGTAGTTTGGATCGCTAATTGATACTGACGCCACCGGCAGGTTCTCTGGCCCGCCTGGGGCGACTAACAAGTTGGTATAGCCGGCTCCGTTCCAGTAGCTGATGGTCCCCGACGCATTCACGGTTGGCGCCACAGTGCCCACTCCGGCCTCGGCTGACAGCGAGTCAGAGAAGCCTCTGAGTTGCACGAGGTAACCAGACCATCCCGCTGGCACATCAGAGCTACTGAGGTTGCCAGGGAGCCCGGCTAGCTGGACGGTGCCCAGGGCCCGCGTTGTGGATACATGGACGCAGCCGTCCCCGCTGGTTTGGGTGCAGTAGGTCCCTCCGGCGGACAGGTGGCGTGTGGCAAAGGTCTGGCCCGATCCGGACCCAATCGAGCTCAGCAGGGTATTCCCGAGGTCTAACGATGAATTGCCCCACAGATCGGCGTTAATGCTCGTGGCCTGGCTCTGGGTGGCGGAGGATGAACCACATGGCTCTTGAGTCGTCTCATAGGTGCCACTCGGATCCGCGCAGTAATTCGGTGGGTTGGTCGATGCCGAAATGGTTGCGCTTGCCTGCGCCGGGTCGGGGCCGCCAGTCGACACGGTCAGGGTGTCATTGGATCCCGTGCCCGTGCCGGAAAGCGAGGCCGAGGACTGCGGGGCAGTGCTCACGGACTGGTATGAAGACGACGAAGCCGGGTCACTGTTGGCTGACGCAGACGCCTGGCTCCCGCCGACGGTCTGCAACGTTCCACCCGTCAAGAGCAGACTTGCCCCTGACGTCTGGGCCAGGCTGTGGACGGCCGAGACCTGCTCGATCTGGGCAGTCGAGGCAGCTTCGGCTGGGCTGATGCTGGCGTGGTCCAAAGCGATGCCCTGGATGGCCGGAACTGTGCTCGAAGCGGGCGTGACGGTGACGTGACCACCCACATCAGTGGAGTTGGCGTATAGGAACGGCTCACACGGTGCGGCAAAAGGATGGGTGGCCGTTGACAGGCACCCGGCCGGCGAATAGACCAGGCTCTGAGTGGTGAGACTGTCAGCCAGGCCACCCTTGGCTGGATGGGCCCAGCTTACGAGCACGGTGACCAGATAGACGGTGACCGGAGTCGTTTGCTCGTAGGTGGGGTAGACGGAAACCGTGTAAGTGGTCGGGCCGATCGCCACGGTCTGACGGTGGGGCACAAAGGGTGCCACCGAAGTGCCCGACGACGTCGGGATCTCTTTGCCGGCGTAGAAATAGGTAGTTACACCGCCCGAAGTAGTGCTGGTGATGTTGGTGTCCGTAGACCAGGTGGGATCATTCGAAGGGTCAAGGCCATTGGCGACCATCGCAAAGGGCAGAGCCCGAACTTCCTCCATGGTGCGGTCGGCCAGGGAGGTGGCGGCTTGGCGCTGGCGAGCGAAGGAGACGTAGAGGAGCGAATTGGTGATGGTGGAGAGCATGGCGATCAAGACGATGCCAATGATGGTGATTGCCACCATGACTTCAATGATGCCGAGGCCTTCGTCTTCTTGCCCTCTAGCGGGCTCTTTTAGGCGGACTGGGCCGCCACCGAGCCGTTGCCAACGGAGCCATGTACGCGGGCTCATGCCACCTCCTGTGAAAGACCATCGGCTAGTTGGTCACTGCCCTTGAGGAGAGGTCTGGCCCCTCGCGCTTGGCGCCCACCCTGGCTAGGACCATGTAACTTCACCAATGGCCTGTCCGAGTGTGACCGCCGAGAGCGGCCAGCGGCCCCGCCGAGCCCGTGTTGGTCCCGAGGCACCCAGGCTCCGATGAGACCGACGGATGGGTTCTCTGCCTGTCCTATGAGCTTCGGCGCGATGCCAGCGATCTCCTCATCATCAACAATGCCGACTTCACCGCCCCGCCCGAGGCAACCATCCACCGTCCCGCTAGGGTACCCGCCGGCTTCCACGGGAACTGGATCCCCGACTCGTCGGACCCGCCAGGGATGCAGGCGGGCAGGTACGGCCGAGGCAGCAGCTCCAGCCAGGTCGTCCTCGGGGCCAGGGTGATACTGCCCCTCGTTCCGGTCGGCTGGACCGGCGCGGTGATGCCGGGCCGGGTCCAGGTCCCCTGGACCTCCTGTCCCCCCCGCAGGACCCAGGCCACCCCCGAGCCCACCAGGTGGACGTAGGGGTCCTGGTTCCCGGCGGCGGCGTAGATGCCTGTTGGGCCGATCGGGACCGACAGGATGACCACGTCGGCGGCCGACATCCGGGTGCCGTCGGAGTTCATGTCGGGCTGGCCGTCCTGGCTCCGCAGCCAGACACTGTGGGCAGCGTTCCAGATCCAGGCGGCGGAGGAGAAGTTGGACATGTCCATGTAGGCACGGGTCACCGCTCGGGCCGTGCCGCCCCGGGGCTCGGCGGAGTAGGTGAACAGCTGGGGTGGGTGCCACGTCGACGGCCCCGGCGCCCAGCCCGGCCGCCCGCAGGGCGGACGTGGAGGCGAATACCTTGTGGGTGACTGGGTCGGGAGTAGTCCCGGTGGAAGGCGGTCACTCCGGCATCGAAGGATAAGAGGGTGGCGCTGGACGAAGCCTGGACGGGGGCAATGTCGCCGGCGGCGGCGCCCGAGTGGGCGAAGATGCCTCCGCCGAGCTCCCGCAGTAGGGCTGCGTCCACTGGCCGAGCCGAGCGGATGGGGCCCACCTCGGGCGCCTCATGGGACTGGCAGGTGGCCAGAAGGCGGGTGAGGCCGCCTTCCACCAGTGCCTTGGCCTTGGCCACCATGTCGGCATGGTCCACTCCCACCTGGGGAAAGGAGCCAGCGACATTGTCGATTTTGACGGACAGGGCCGGGCGGCGGGCCGCGGCCGCATCGGTCACGGGCGAGCCAGTCAGGGGGTAGACCGGCGCAGCCGTGGTGGTGGTGGGGCCAGCGAGGTCGGGGTGTGGACCGTGGCCACGCCGCCGGTTCGGATGCGGCTCCGCTTGATGGTCATGGACGGGCTCCTCCATCGGTCTGGGCGCCGTGATCGAGCCCCACACACTGGGCTCCGGGTCTCCTTCGGCCCGCTGTCCGCCGCGTTTGAGGGGGCTATGGCTCCGCGGCTAAATACCGGCTAAATACCGTTTCTGATTGGCGAGTCTCGGCCCGGGTGTGGGGTGTTGGCCAGGCGGGCCCCTATGGTGGGGTTCTGGGCCCAATGTGGGATGAGCCCCCAGCGCGGGCCGACGATCAGGCTCAGATCAGCACTACAGAGCCCTTGAGGGCTCGCCGGGGGTCGGGAAGATTATGCCGTGGCTGGGCCAGCCAGTCCGGTTGTCGCCGGACCACCCCAATGCGGAAGGATGGGCGGGTCCGTCCCGGTCGGACACCGTTTCCTCTGTAGTGCCTGCGAGCCTGTAGATCAGCATGGTGGTGGAGGGCTTCCATGGGAACCGTGGAATGTTGCCTTCGAGCACGAGCGTCAGACTTCTGGCTTTTCCCTGCCCTCCCCGGGACGGGCGGCAGCGGCTGGTCACTCGAGGAAGGATGTGGACGGAAGTGGATCTTGTACATCCGCGATGCGCCGGGCTGGACGTATCCAAGCGCGACGCAAAGCTGTGCGTGCGGGTGGCCGGGGAGGGGCGGGCTGGGGCGACTCAGACCGTGACCACCTGGGCTGCAATGACCAATCAGGTGCTGGCGTTGCGTGAGCATCTGATCGCTGAGGGCGTCACGTTGGTGGTGATGGAGGCCACCGGTGACTACTGGAAGCCGTTCTACTACCTCCTGGAGGACGCCCCGTTCGAGGTGATGCTGGTCAACGCTCGGCACGCCAAGAACATGCCGGGCCGCAAGACGGACCCGTTGACCGACTCGATGTGGCTCGCCCAGCTCGGCGCGCACGGGCTGGTCCGGGGCTCCTTCGTCCCGCCCCCGCCGATCCGCCAGCTGCGGGACTTGACCCGAACCCGCACCGCGGTGGTGCGAGAGCGAGCCCGGGAGTACCAGCGCCTGGAGAAGCTGCTGGAGGACGCCGGCATCAAGCTGACCTCGGTGGCCACCGACATCAGCGGAGTGTCCGGGCGGGCCATGCTCGAAGCCCTGATCGCGGGCCAGCGTGACCCGGGGGTGCTCGCGGACCTGGCCAAACGACGGCTGCGGTCCAAGATCCCGGCGCTGACCGAGGCCCTGACCGGACGGTTCGACGAGCACCACGGGTTCTTGGCCCGGCTGCACCTCGACCTGATCGACCAGCACACCCACGCCGTCGAGGAACTCACCGCCCGGATCGAGGTGATGATGCAGCCCTTTCGGGGCGCCCGGGACCTGATGGTCAGCATCCCCGGGATCAGCACCGGCGTCGCTGATGTCATCATGGCCGAGACCGGCGGGGACATGAGCCGGTTCCCTACCGCCGGGCATCTGGCCCCCTGGGCCGGGACCTGCCCGGGCAGCAACGAGTCTGCCGGCCGGGTCAAGTCCACCCAGACTCGTCCAGGCAACCCTTACCTCAAGGGCGCACTGGGCATCGCCGCGATGTCCAGTGCCAAGGGGAAGAACACCTACCTGGCCGCCAAGTACCGAAGGATCGCGGCCCGCCGTGGGCCGATGAAGGCCATCGTGGCCGTCGAGCATGCCATCCTGATCGCCATCTGGAACATGCTCACCACGGGCGAGCCCTACAGCGAGCCCGGTGGGGACTTCTACATCAACCGGAACCCAGACAGAGCCAAGCAGCGCGCTCTCGACCAACTCCGCCAGATGGGCTATGAGGTCACGCTCACAGCACTGCCAGCCGCGAGCTGAGGGAATCCGCGCTGCCTGAGGGGAATCTTCGCGTCAGAGGCTCAGTTCCGGCCCGCGGACGACCTCCGGCGCCGCCTGCACGTGAACCGATGGTCCCGAGACGCTTACGGAGCCGGCGGGCTCGGGTGGCCGTGGACTGTCGGCGTTGGGGCCGGCCGGCGCGATCGAGGCTGACCCGGCCCTCAGTGCCTCCAGCTTGGACAGCCGGCCCGACAGCTCCACGCGCGACTGGCCGACGAGGTCGACCACCTCGTCCCGCTCGGTGTGCAGGCGAACGACGTCGGCTTCGAGGCCGGCCACGACCAGCTCGTGGTCGACCCGGGCGCCCTGGGCCAGTGCCGCCCACCGCCCTTCCCGCCCCGCCGGGGACCCCAGCTCGGGACGATCACCCAGCAGCCCGACCAGCTCATCTCGGGCCCGGGTGCGAGAGCTACCCCGCAGCCCACCGGGAAGGAGTGATGAACGCTCCAGGTCGTCCCGCAGTATGTCTATTCGCTCGGCCAGTCTGGCTTCGGCTCTCACCGCGGCTGACGCGGCATGGATGAGGGGCTGCTCCCGGCGGACCCGGTCGAGAGAAGCCTCGGTGGCAGCGATGGTCGTGACCAGGCCAACGGCCTTCGTCTCCTGGCGGGCCATCACCGCCTCCATGGTCTCGGCCAGGGCCTCGGCGTGTGCAACCGCCTCCTCCCAGCGGATCTCGTTCCAGGAGCCCACCGGTGCCGACACCAGGGCATCGGCCCGTAGGGCCAGCTCGGCCCGGGCCGCCTCTGCCCGGGCCGCCTCTGCCCGTACGCGGACCTGGCCATGGTGGGCCGACCAAGTCTCGTAGGACTGATGGGAATCCTCCAGGCTCGCCAGTTGGGCGCTGAGCCGTTCCTGAGCCAGCTGCGCCCTTTCGGCGCCAGCGCCATCCCCGGCCAGGCGGGCCCGGCCCTCGTCCAGCTCCGCCTCCCGCCGCTGGGCCGAGAGATCGGCCAGGGCCACCGCCACCCTCGGAGGAGCGGCTTGGCTCTTGGCCGCTTCGACCAGCAGGCTCAGTTCCTCCGTCGTCATCGAAGCCAACGGCGCCGGCTCGTATTGACCCAGCACCAGCGCTGCCCGGTCCCACCAAGCCCGTGCGTCGACCCGGACTGCCGGTGGCCGGGGACCGAGGGGGTCGGTCGGATCGTCCCAGGCGAAGGCTTCCCGGTAGCCGGCGACCAGGCCGGCGCCGGCCAACCAAGTCTCGGCATCACCCTCCGGGCGCGAGCCGAGCTCGTCCGCCCAGGTCGGGCCTCCGCGATCCACCACCTCGGCCAGGACCGTCATCCGGGCGTCCATGGCGGCCGCCACCTCGGCCATGACCGCGTCGAGGTCGCCTCCGTGCCTGGGAGTGAGCTCGGCGAAGGTCGGCCCCAGCACCACCCGGGCAGCGGACTCGGCCCGGCGCAAGCGCCAGTGCAGAACGGCGGCGATGTCCCCGGCGTCCTCCAGGCCCCGCAGCTGCACGGCGTCGAGCAGGGCGGCGCCGGCATCCATCCCCCCCGCCTCGATGGCCCGCAGCCGGGCCGCCAGGGCCCCCCAGGCCGGGGAGTCGAGGGTGTCCCGGGCCAAGGCGGGATCGACCCCTTCGCCCAGCACCTCGGACCAGCGCTCTCGTCCGGCCTCGGCCAAGAGGTCCCCCCAGATGGGAAACAGGCGATCGAGTCCCAGCCGGCGGCGTTCCTCCTCAGCGGCGGTGTCCAGGGCCGAATGCTGGAGCGGATCGTCCTCCCGGGTAAGCACGCCGGCCAGGACTTCCAGGGGGTCGGCCTCGGGGCCATCGGCATCGGCGCCCTCCGGGCGCACGGTGACCACATAGGCGTAGTTGGCCGCCCTTCCCCGGGTCAGGCCCACGTACAGCCCGGCCCGGGAGGTGGCTGAGCTCACCAGGGCGTGGCAGGCGTCCACCGTTGCGCCCTGGGAAGCATGAACAGTGCCCGCGTATCCGAGCTGCGCCGACGTGGCCAGGTAGGCGGCCTCTAGCTCGACGGTGTCGTCGCCACCGACCCGGCGGGCGGTAAGTCCGCCGGCGCCGACGGCTGTCACCTCCCAGCGGTCCCGGTTGGCCACCCAAGAGCCCTCGGTGGTCGAGCGCGCCCGGTCGTTGCGACGGGTGACGATCACGTCGCCCACCCCGGCCACATTGCCGTCGGCCAACCCCATCCTGACGGTGTCGTCCACCTTGCCCCGCTCCACCAGCGCGGCGCGGAACCGCTCAGACAGCACAGCGGCGGCCTCGTTGGTGTCGGCCAGCAGGAGCACCTCCAGTCCCCGGACCCAGTCGGCCAGGGCGCCCTCCAAGGCGACGGCTTCCATCTCCTCCGCGTCGCCTCCGGTGATCCGGCCCCGCAACTCGTAGTCCTCCAGTACCCGGACATCCCCGGCCCGCAGGGCCAGGCTGGCCGCCGCCTCCCAGGCCGCCGAGAAGCGGCGGACCTCACCCAGGCGGGCCGCCCCGGTGCGCTCCACCAGCATGCGGAACACGCCGGAGGCCGCCGGTGAATCGAGCTGGCGGTCATCGCCCATGAGCACCAACTTGGCCCCGGCGCCGGTGACCAGGCCGACCAGGGCGTCGATGTCGCTGCGCGAGGCCATGGCCGCTTCATCGAGTATCACCAAGTCCCCGGCCGAGATGCCGTAGGCGGCGGACCAGGCGGCGTCGCGCTGAGAATCGTCTCGCTGGGCGTGTTCCCAGATGACCTTGGCGGTGTTGAGGGCCGGGATGCCGGCGGCGTTGCCCAGCACCCGGGCCGCGGTCTCCGAGGGGGCCAGTCCGAGGACTCTCCTGCCTCCGGTGCGCCAGGCCCGGGCCAGTGCGGCCATGGCGAAGGTCTTGCCCGTCCCCGCTGGGCCGAGAACGCACTGGGCCACCCGTCCCGAGCCCAGCACGTCGCGCACCACCAGGTCCTGGTCGAGTCCCAGTCCGGCCTCGGCCAGCACCGCTCCGGCGCGGTTCCCGGTCACTCTCGGGCCGTCGGTGCGCCCGGCGGCGGCCAGGATGCGCCGCTCGGCGGAGAGGGCGCCGGTGGTGGTGTAGCGCTCCACACCGTGTTGGCGGTAGACGGAGATTCCGTCGGCGGCCCGCCGCAGTCGCTCCGGCACGCAGAAGGCTTCGGGCAGGCTCAGGCCGACCACGCCCAGCTCCTTTGACCGGCCCCCGATGGCGGTGGTCACCAGGTCGTCCACCCGACCCAGCAGGGCGTCGGGATCGGTGCCGGCGGTGACGGATAGCTGTCGTGTCACCACCCGGGCCAGGTCGTAGCGGGTCCAGGTGGAATGGCTCTCCTCCAGCTCCACCAGAGCATTGGCGACCACGGCGTCGTTCTCGGCGGGGTCGGAAGGAGCTAGTTCGGAATCGTGGAAGAGCCGGTTGTCCACCGCCGCCTTCCACACCTCGGCCAGGGTCGTGCCCAGGCGCTGTTTGGTCTCGGCCGACCACCGGGCCAGGGCCTCCTCGGTGGTCTCGGCGCCGTCTTTGGGTTGGCGCGTCTGCAACGTCGCCCATGCCGCCAACTGGGACCGCAGCCAGTCCGAGGGGCCATGGCCGTGGGCGGCCTCGTAGGCCTCGGCCATCTCGCCCACCCGGGCAGTGATCTGGCCCCGGCGGGTGGAGAAGAGCCGACAGACCTCCTCGGGAACCCCGACGATCTCCCGGGCTCCGCCCTCCCTGCGCACCTCGTGGCGCACCCCGAGGGAGGCCTCCAGGGCGGCTTCTCTCACCCGGTCATACAGGGCCCCGGCCGAGGCGGCCACCCGGTAGATGGCCCGGGCATCCAGGCTCCGCCACTGGCCATCCGAGCAACGGACGCGGTTGAGAACGGCGTTGTGGGTATGTATCTGCACGTCGCCCGAGCGCGACATGCGGTGGTCGAAGGAAGCGACCACCCAACCGGTGGTGTCCACCGAGCGGATGCCGGAGTGCCCGGCCCGCGACCACGCCGCCTCCCGTTCCAGGTAGGCCAGGGCCGCGTCCACCCCGGCGTGATGGGCGTCCCAGATGGCCTGTCGTCCCGCCTCATCAGCTGCCGCCCACAGCACGCTTACCGATTTCGGGGGACTGAAAGTCAGATCAAAGCCGGCCACCGATCGGCGCTCACCCCGCCGGCGCAGGAGAGCCTCCCGCTCGGCCCAGTCGGTGTCGCTCTGGGCCCGGTAGACGACCTCCTCCGCCTCTATCTCGACCGAGCCCAGACCGTCGGCTACCAGTCCGGCCTCCCGGGTTATCCAGTCGCGTCGCATGGACGACTGGTGGGCGCCGAGGGCCGCCTCGATGCGCTCGGCCAGGGGCCGAAAGACTGACGGCGGCCGGCCCAGCTCGACCGGCTCGGTCGGATGCAGGAGTAGGCCATAGACCCGCTCCATCTGCTCGGGGGTCACCTCGCCGGTCAGTCCCAGCTCGGGCGAAGCGGCACGGCCCCCCCAGCGTCCGGGCGCCTCGCCCCGAGCTACGTCAGCCAGGTAGTAGTCCTCCCCGCCGCCGGCGACGGCGTCGATTAGGTAGCGCCACCCACCTCCGGCGAAGATCTTTCCGACACTGAGCATTCATGGCTCTATCCGGACCTCCAGAGGGCCGATCGTCAAAAAACTTTCTGGAAAATTTCGGGCCCCGCCGGTGCCAACAGGCGGGACGCCGGCCACCTTCATCATCAGGAGATGCAGAGGTGTGTGGGATCGGGCCTTTGACTTTCGGGACTCGGACCGCGCCCGGGAACCGGCCCGGCAGGGGCCCTGGGCCGAGCGCGGCCAAGGCCCAAGGGGGTTCCCAAACGGCATCGCCCGTGTAACCATCC
>DATLUK010000172.1:0-2329 GCA_035533195.1 Acidimicrobiales bacterium
TAGAAGCGAGGGACCGGGCGGCGGTCATTTCCCCTGGTCAGGGGGCTTAGCGACCGTGAGCGGCGACTATTGGCGAACAGTGGAAAAAGGGTTCGGAATCTTTAGCAGTGAGTCCGATTCGGCCACTCTCGCACCTCTCCAAGAACCCCAATCTAGGAGCATAGAAGGAAACTCCGTCAGTCAAAGAGAAGTCGGGAGCTAGGTCCCCCTGCGACCCGGAGGCTTACGACAACTTCGGCACGCCGTTGGTGAAACTCAGGCTGCCGATGTAAAGAGCCCGGTTGCAACCCGGGTAGCCCACGCAGCCGTCCCAGGCGTGGTAGGCCAGATGTGTCCCAGAGCCGTCGGTGAAAATATCCGGTCCACTCGGACCGAGTGCGCTCCCGGCACTGGATAGCCAGGCTCTACCTGTGCTCTGGTCGGTACAGGCCGACACGGGTGAGGCACAGGTGGCATAGCCAATGCCGGCCGATGACGAGTCCCAGTTGTTCGCTCCGTAGAAGAGGTAGTAGGTCCCGCCGTTGGCCACCATGGTCGGACCCTCCATCGAGGGGGACTGCCAGTGGGCATCCTCAGTCAGAATCTTCGTGGGGGTGGTTCCAGATGCCAGGGCCGTGCCGGTGGCGTTGAGGGGCTCGGACCACAATCGGGTCGGCAGCCCGACGGAGTTGTCATTGCTTTTCCATAGGAGATAGGCGCTGCCCCCATCGACAAAAATGTTGGGGTCGATCGAACCGTTCGTGTCGCAGTAAGCGGGCGCACCACCGGAAGTGTCGGCGAACGGGCCACTGGGTGTCGATGACGTCGCCACCGAAAGACACTGCTTGTTGGCGGCCGAGTCATAGGCCGTGTACCACATGACCCAGTTCGAGCCGAAACTCTGCACCGACGGCGCCCAGGTGTTGGCCGCCAGCCCGTTATTGAGGTCCCACTGGGGCAGGCCGGACAGGGCCTCGGTCGGGGAGGACCAGGACTGATCGGTGCTGCTGGCCATGACCTGGATGTGCAGGTCGCCCGTCTGGGTGGCGTAGGCGTAGTAGCCGCTTGGCGTCCACACCACGGCCGGGTCGGGGAAGTCGCCCGGGTACACCGCCGTCGGGCCTGAGGTGCTGCCGCCGTTGCCGCCGCCGGGCTTGGCCGCCCAGGCCGGAGCGGCCGCGCTGAACAAGGCGGCTCCGGCCACTACCGCCACTTTCCAGGAGACCGCCGCCATCAGACCTCGTCTTTGGTTGGAAACGCCAGACCCTAACTCGGCGTCCACGGGGCCAGCCTGAGGGCCGCTCCGCGGTGTCCATGTCCGACTGGTATCCGACGCCACGGGCACGAAGCCCGAGAGTGGCTGCACGACGCAACCCGCTCCCCGATCGATGTCCGTGTCGAACAAACTTGACTAGTTAGGTCAGGATTGCCTTGACTAGTCCGAATGGGGGTCACCCAATCCGAAGGTGTTGTCACGGCTTCCAGGTCCACCACGGGGCCAGTCGGAGGTTCATCCTGGCGCCGGCGGTGGGCACTTGGTGTGGTCGCCGCGGTGGGCCTGGGCCTCATCCTGGCCCCGCTCGCTTTCCAGATGTTCCAGCGGGGTCCTGAAGGGGCGACCATGCTGGCCGAGTTCCGCCCGTTCATGAGCACCGCACGACTCGGGGGGTTCCAGGCCGAGATCGCCTCGGTCAACGCGGCCGTTCGGGAGGCCGGCACATCCGCGCTCCCCTATCTGGAGGCCCACGGGTACAGTCCCTCCCGCCTCGCCACCCAGTTCCCATACTTCCAGCAGCTGAGCGCCCAGTGGCCGAGCATCGACTCGACCATGACCGGCTTGTTGGACAAGGTCCAGGCCAACCTCGGGAACTACCAGGGAGTGGCCGCGCTTCCGAGCTTCACCCTCTTTCCGTGGTTCTTCCTGATGCCCGGCGTCCTTCTTCTCGGCCTGGCTCTGTTGGGCCTGCTCCGCCCGGCCTTCGCCGAGCGGGTCCGGTGGGCTGTGATCGTCATCGGGGTCGGCCTGATCCTGGCCCCGGTGGCGTTCCAGATGTTCCAACGAGCACCCGGCGGAGGCCGCATGATGTCGGCGTTCAAGACCATCGAGACTTCCGGCAACGTCGAGCGCATTCAGGGCTATTTCTCCACCATGGCCGTGGGCCAGGGCGACATGCGTCTCGGTATCGTCCCCGCCCTCCAGCGCACCGGCCTCTCCCAGGCCCAGATCGTCCAGCAGTTCCCCGCCGTAAGCGCCTTGAACCAGGGATGGGTCCACTTGCTCAATGACATGACCCCCATGATCGGAGCCATGAGCGACAACATCCCCAACTATCAGGCGATCGCCAGCCTG
>DATLUK010000173.1:0-5515 GCA_035533195.1 Acidimicrobiales bacterium
CGGGCCAGAGAGGCCTGCTCAACCGGGCCATCCGGGCCGAGCCCCGTCCCCCTCACGACTCACCCGGCTGAGACGGCCGGCGGGCCATACCCGCCTCCTGCAGATACCCCGTGGCCCGGGCCAGCGAGCCGGCCGAGTGCAACAGCACGCTGCGGTGCCACGGGCCTTGGCGCAGGATGCTGCGCTGCTCCCTGACCAGCTGGCGCAAACCCTCTCCGGCACCCCGGTCGGGGCGGCCGGACAGCTCGGCGCGGTCCAGTAACCAGTCCGAGCGGCCCTGGGCCTGCATGCGGCGCAACAGGTAGGAGGGGCGCAACCGGGACTCGGCCAGCTCGTGGGTGACCACGGCGCCGGCCACATAACCGATGATCCCCCCGGCGGCGCGCACCTTCCGACAGACATCGACGTCATCGTCGACCATCGGCCGCCCGGCGTTGGGGCCCAACCGGGGATCGAAGCCGCCGGCGGCGGCCAGGGCATCGGCGTCAAAGGCGGCGTTGGCGGTGAGTAGGAAGTCCTCGTTGTCCAGTGTCCGGTCCACCTCCCCCCGGTCGTATTCGGCCAGGAAGGCCAGGAGGGCGTCGCCCATCCAGCGCGGAACCGGCACGGCCCGGTCCAGGCGGACCCGCCCGCCACAGCCGGCCCACCGACCACTCCGCACCGGGGCGGTGATGCAACCCAGCCAGTCCGGCTCGGGCCAACAGTCATCGTCCAGGAAGGCCACCACCTTCCGGCTCACCGACAGTCCGCGATTGCGGGCGTTGGAGGCGCCCGGCTCGGGCTCGTCCACCACCCGCAGATCGGGCCGGTCGGCCTCCGCCACCACCCGGTGGGCCACCGGGTCCGAGGCGCTGGCCACCACCACCACCTCCCAGTCCGTCCCGGGGTCCTCCTGGACAGAAAGTGCCGCCAGGGCCCGGGCCAGGCCGGCGGGTCGGTTCCAGGACGGCACCACCACCGTGACTCCGTCGGAGCGCAGGCTGGGCACAGTTCAGCCTGGCACGTGCCCCAACGGCCCCGGACCGCTGTCCGGCCCGACCGGCTCCGGGCGCAGGGGACCGCCGCCGCGGGCCATGGCCCTGGCCTCCCGGGACCACCGCTCGGCGCCGGCGTGGTCACGGCGCATCCGGGCCGCCGCCCACTGCTCGGTGCAGGCCACGGCGCTGACCGCCCGGTAGGCGCGGGTGGCGGCCGGACCGTGGGCGCGGCGGTAGAAGTGCAGCAGCGAGGCCGTCTCCAACTCGATCCGACCGGCGCCGAAGGCCTGACTGCCCGAGGCGTTGCCGACGTGGCGGAAGAGGGCGTCGGGTTCGAACACCACGTCCCAGCCGGCCTGGTAGGCCCGCCAACACCAGTCCAGATCCTCGGCGTACATGAAGTATTCCGGGTCGAAGCCGCCGATCTCCTCCAGCACCGTGCGCCGCATCAGCAGGGCGGCGCCCACGGCCCAGTCGACCCGCCGACGCTCCTGGTGGTCCCAGAACCCTTCCAGCATGTCCCGCTCCAACTTTCGAGGCGCCATCCAGCGCCGGGCCCCCATGGCGTGGATGAGGGCCATGCGCACCGAAGGAAAGGGGTGGGTCGAATGCTCGAGGGAACCGTCCGGGCGTTCCAAGCGGGGGGCGACGGCCGCGGTCGTGGCCAGCTCGAAGGCCGAGCGGAGCAGAGCGCCCACCGCCCCCGGCTCGGGCCAGGCATCGGGGTTGAGGGCGAGGAACCAGGGTGACTCCCCCCGCTCGATCAGTCGGTTCATGCCGGCCCCGAAACCGAGGTTGCGGCCATCGGCGTCGAGCTCCGCTTCAGGCACCCCGGTCCGAATGGCTTCGGCCGTGCTATCGCTCGATCCGTTGTCCCGCACCAGCAGCCGGAACCGGCATTCCTGGTCCGTATCGAGGAGGCGGCGCAGGGCCCCCACGGTGAGCTGGGCCGTGTTCCACGTCACCACGCCGATGTCGAGGTCGCAACCGGTGCTCAACGTTCGATGCCGAATCGGCCCTCCAGGTCGGCCACCCCGTCGGCCGCCGGGCGGGACGACACGAAGAAGGGCATGGGGGCGCTGGCTCCCACCTGAGCCACGTCGCCCTCCCAGAGGCCGAGGGCGAGGGTGTAACTGCCCGTCACCAGGGCGGCCCGAAAGGACATGGTGAGAGTCACCTCCGAGCCGGCCGCCACCGGTCCAGCCAGCACCGTGCGGTCCGAGTCCGAATAGGCCGGTGCGCCGGACTCGGTGACCACGCCCACCCCCAGGTTCGGCTCGGATACCACCTGGTCGAAGCGGAGGGTGGCCCGCACCGTCGCGCTGTCCCCACCCTTGAGGTGCCGGGTCGGCATGCCGTCCGGACCGAGTAGCTCGACATCCTCGAAGCGGGTCACCCCCTCCTCCCGGCGCAGGCCGTCCTGGGTGTGGCCGCCCTCCAGATCACGGGCCTCGCCCAACAGGTCGTGGTAGACGGATATGGCTTCGGTGGTGTCGCCCATGAAGGCCAGGACGCCAGCGTTGATCACGCCGGTGCGCTCGCACATGATGCGAACGGCATTGAGGTTGTGGCTGACCACCACGATGGTCGTGCCCGCGGCCTTGATGGCCATCATGCGGTCGAAGCACTTGAGCTGGAAGGAGAGGTCCCCGACCGAGAGCACCTCATCGACCAGCAACACGTCGGGGCGGGCCTGCACGGCCACAGCAAAGCCCAGTCGGACGAACATCCCCGATGAGTAGAACTTGACCGGTGTGTCGATGAATTCGGACAGCTCGGCAAAGCCCACGATCTCATCCAGGGACGCATCTATCTCCCGGCGGGTCATCCCCAGGATGATCCCGTTCACGTATACGTTCTCCCGCCCGGTCAACTCCGGATGAAAGCCCACCCCCACCGAAATGAGCGGAGCCACCCGGCCTCTCACCGCCAGAGTCCCTTCGGTGGGTGCGGTGACCCCGGCCAGCATCGAAAGCAGGGTGGACTTGCCCGAACCGTTGCGGCCGATCAGGCCCAGACACTCGCCCCGGCCCAGCTCCAGGTCGACATGGCGCACCGCCCACAGGGACGAGCGCCGGGTCCGCTGCCGGAAGCGCAGGGCCGCCGTTACCAGCATGGGGGCATCCTCGTACTTGGTGAAGCGCTTGCCCACCTGATGCATCTCCACCACCGGCAGGGTCACAGCAGGTCCGTGAACACGCGGTTGAAACGGCGGTGGAGGGACGCACCGATTCCAAGCAGGAACAGCATCCAGATCACGCTGGCGACGACCGTCGTAGCCCAGTCGGAATCGGCCCCCGCCGTAGCCGCCCGCATCAGTTCGACCACCCCGGTGAGGGGATTGGCCATAACCACGGCGCGCAGCACGCCGTGGACCAGGCTCAGCGGGTAGAAGACGGGAGTGAGGTAGAACCAGCCGATCACGGCGGCGGTGACTATGTAGCGGACGTCGCGGAAGTAGACGTGCAGGGCCGAGGTGACCAGGCAGGTGCCGGCGGTCACGGCCACAGCCAGGGCGGTGGCGGGCACCAGCCACAGGGTGTGCAGGCCCAGGCCCACTCCGAGGAAGGGGCACAGGACGAGGGTTATCACCAAGGTGATGACGTAGCCGTAGAGGTTGGCGATGACGCTGACCAGAGGAAGAACGGCCCGGGGAAAATAGATGCGCGTCGACAGACCCGAGCCCTCCACTATCGACGTCGAAGCCACCGACAGGGTGTTGGAGAAATAGGTCCAGCCGACCATCCCGGTAAGCACGAACACCGCGAAGTTGGACCCGGTGTGCACCCGCACCACCCTGGAGAACACCACGGCAAGCACCAGCGCCTGGAACAACGGCAGCCCGACGGCCCAGAGCAGACCGAGCGACGCCCGGCGATAGCGGACGTAGAAATCCTTGCGGGCCAGGATGGCCATGAGCTCACGCGACTGCCACAGTTCGCTCCACAGCTGGGGCAGCGGGGTGAGCTCTCCCTCGAGCACAAAGCCCTGTCCGAGGGGGGGTGAGTCCATTGCGGGAGTGTAGGTTCGCCGCTCGTGACCCCCGATGAGCGCGCTCGGGCCGCCGAGGAGCGCGACTGGTACCACACCATCGAGCTCGCCCCGGGGGTGGTCACCAAGGGCTGGTTCGACACCCGGGCGGTGGCGCCCAGTCTTCCCTGGCCCGACCTCACCGGCCGACGCTGCCTGGACGTGGGAACGTTCGACGGCTTCTGGGCCTTCGAGATGGAACGGCGGGGCGCCGCCGAAGTATTGGCCGTCGATGTGCCCGATCCGAGTCAGTGGGACTGGCCGGCCGGCTCGGAAGAAGAGGCCAGACGTGCCATCGGCTCCCGCAAGGGCGCCGGCGACGGGTTCCTCATCGTCAAGGACGCCCTCGGATCAGAAGTAGAGCGGCGGGAGCTCAGCGTGTACGACCTTTCCCCCGCTGCGGTGGGACTGTTCGACTTCGTCTACGTCGGCAGCCTGCTCGTTCACCTTCGCGATCCCGTGGGCGCCCTGGAGGCGGTGCACTCCATCTGCGCCCCGTCGGCCCGCCTCCTCCTGGTCGACGGCATCGACTTCGCCCTTTCGGCCCTGTCGCGCCGGCCGGCCGCCTTCCTTGACGGCCGGGGCCGCCCGTGGTGGTGGAAGGCCAATGCCGCCGGCATCGCCCGGATGGTTGAAGCGGCCGGCTTCCACATCGAGAGCAGGCCCCAACGGGTCTGGATGAAAGCCGGCGCCGGCCAACGCGCCGGCGCCGGCCGCGCCGGCCTACGCCATCTCGCCTCCGCCCAGGGCCGGGAGGCCCTGCTCTGGTTGACGGCCGGGGACCCTCACGTGGCCATCCTGGCCCGCCCGGTCTGAGCATTCCTGGCGTGGCCCGGCCCCTCCGCATAGCTCTGGTCCACCCCTTCTGCTGGCCGGAGGTGCGACGGGGAGGAGAGCGCCTGCTGCACGACCTGGCCTGGTACCTGGCCGGGGCCGGCCACCAGGTCGAACTCATCACCGGGTCGTGGGCCGGTGCCGCGGTGACCGAAGAGCAAGGAGTGGTAGTGCGCCGGCACCAACTCCATGATCCCCCCGCCCTGCGCCGGCGCCGGCTGGGTCCGACCGAGAGCTTCGGCGCCGCCGCCGCCGCCGCTCTGGTCCGCCGGCGTTACGACGTCGTCCACTCGCTCACCCCGTCGGGAGCGCTGGCGGCCAAGCTGACCGGCCATCGCGCCATCTACACCGTCCTCGGCCACCCCAGTCCCGATGACCTCGCCCTGCGTCCCGGAACTGCCACCCTGTTCCGCTCCGCCGTGCGGTGGGCCGACGTCACCACCGCCCTGAGCCGATCGGCTGCGGATCGGGTGGCGCAGATCACCAGGCGGCGGAGCAGCCTTCGCATCCTCCCCCCCGGGGTCCGCCTCGACCTCTTCACGCCCAACCTCCAACCCCGAGTCGGTCCGGTCAGGGTTCTCTTCGCCTCCGACGCCTCGGAGGTCTACAAGGGAGTCCATCACGCCCTGGCTGCCCTGGCCGGACTGCGCCGTTCCTATCCAGAAGCCCGGCTG
>DATLUK010000174.1:0-6366 GCA_035533195.1 Acidimicrobiales bacterium
GACAGTGCCGCCGCGCCGGCCGTGGCTGACCTGAGCGCAACCACCGCCGCCCAGATCGGGTCCTACGTCGGGGTCCCCGTGCACCTGCCCGACGGCCACCTCTATGGCACCCTCTGCGGGCTGGGCCACAGCCCGGACCCCACCCTGGGACCCCGAGACGCCGGCCTGCTGGAGTTCTTGGCCGAGCTGGTGGAGGAGGAGCTCGCCCGCGAGCAGGAGGCGTCCCTGCGTCACCGCAGCCTGGTGGCCAGGGTTACGCCGCTACTGGATGGCACCGGGCTCACCATGGTCTTTCAACCCATTGTGGATCTCTCCGGCGCCAGGGTGGCGGGCTTCGAGGCGCTGGCCCGGTTCTCCCCTCAACCGTGTCGAAGCCCGGATGCGTGGTTCGCGGATGCCGTTGAGGTCGGCCTTGGTCTCGAGCTGGAGATGACCGCCATCACCGCCGCGCTGGAGGCGTTGGAGGCGGTGCCGGGCCACGCGTACCTCAGCATCAACGCCTCGGCCGAGACGGCCTGTTCGGCGGCGCTGGCCGCGGCCTTGACCGAGGTGGACCTTTCCCGGGTGGTGCTGGAGATCACCGAGCACGCGGCCGTGGCCAACTACGAGGCGCTCAGCGCGGCCCTGCGCCCGCTGCGGGTCGCCGGTCTGCGCTTGGCCGTGGATGATGCCGGAGCTGGGGTGGCGAGCCTGCACCACATCCTCGAACTCGCCCCTGAGCTCATCAAGATGGACATCACCTTGACCCGGGGAATCGACACCAGCCCGGCCCGGGCCGCCCTGGCCACCGCGCTGGTGAGCTTCGGGCGCGCCACCCAGGCAGCCATCCTGGCCGAGGGAATCGAGACCACCGCCGAACTCGACACCCTCAGGGGCCTGGGGGTTTCCTATGGCCAGGGCTACCTGTTGGGCCGCCCCGGCCCGCTACCCGCGGCCCCGCCGGCTCACGACGCCGTCCGGTGCCCGGCCCGGGTCGGGGCCTCGACCGGATGACCCCAGATTTTTGAACATCCGAACTCGGATAGGGGGCACCCCCTGGTCGGTCCCTGGGGCGGACGGCGACGCTTCGGCGTCTCGCTGTTCAGCGTCGCGGTGCATTCGGGAAGGCAGCCGTGAGCTCAACTCGAACCCGCGCGAATTCAGCTTCCAATTGTCTCAGGATGCCCGGAGCGACATGCGAGGTGCTGCTGAGGGCGGCGGCCTCGAGCTCGGCGCACATCCCGGCCATGGTCGATGCGCCCAGGTTCGCACTGCTGCCCTGCAGGCGGTGGCAGGTGGCCGCGACCAGCGCAGGGTCTTCCGCCTCGATGCCATGGCCCAGCTCGTCAAGGTGGTTAGAGGTGTCGCTGAGGAAGGCCTCCACCAACTGAGACATCCCGCCGTTTCGACCGTTGAGCGCATGGAGCTCGGAGATCATGCTGGGATCGAGCGCGACGGACGGGTCCGCAGGCGCTGTACCGGAAGGTCGCGTCCTGGGCTGCCCGATGTTGGGGCCGACGCGGCGTTCCCCGCTTGTGCAGCGCATGACGACCGCAGCCAGCTCGGCCAGGCGGATCGGCTTGGCGATGTAGTCGTCCATCCCGGCGGCCAGGCACTTGTCGCGGTCGGTGACCCTGGCGCCGGCGGTCATGGCGATGATCGGGGTGTGGCGCTCTGGTCCCGGCAGCGCCCGGATGGCTCGCGTTGTCTCATAGCCGTCCATGACCGGCATCTGGCAGTCCATCAGCACGGCCGCATAACAGGCACTCTCCAGGGCCGCCAGGGCCTCCTGCCCGTTGGTGGCGACATCGACCCGGTGCCCCTGGCTCTCGAGCATCCCGACCGCCACCTGCTGGTTGATGTCGTTGTCCTCGACCACCAGGAGGTGGAGGGCGGCACTCCTCATCAGCGGGGCTGATGTCGACTCTGCGATCATCGCTCGGGTGCCGGGCGATGTTTTCATGGCACCGATTCCCGCCCCGGGGTCAAAGCTGATTCGGAACCAGAACCTGCTGCCTGAGCCCTCCGCGCTTTCCACGCCAATCTCCCCGCCCATGAGCTGGACGAGCTGTTTGGAGATGGCCAGTCCCAACCCGGTGCCACCATAGGTGCGGGTGGTGGAGGCATCGGCCTGGACGAAGCTCGAGAAAATCCTCTCCTGAGTCTCGGGGGCTATGCCGATACCGGTGTCGGTGACCTCGACGAGGACCTGTGGGACTGAGACCTCGGAGGGGCCGAGAAGACTGACACGAACGACCACCTCACCGTGCTGGGTGAACTTGACCGCGTTTCCGATGAGGTTGATCAGGATCTGGCGGACTCGGCCCTCGTCGCCCCGGATGGGTGTTGGTAGGTCGGGCGAGACCTCACTGGTCAGCTCCAGGCCTTTGGCGCGGGCCGGCTCGGCCAGAACCTCGGTCGCCTCTTCGACAAGGGCTCGCAAATCGAAGTTGCTCATCTCCAGGTCAAGGTGGCCCGCTTCGGCTTTGGAGAAGTCGAGGATCTCGTTGATGATCGACAGCAGGCTCTCGGCCGAGTGGTGGATCGTTTCGGCGTAATGGCGCTGCTTGGGATCCAGGTCGGTGCCCAAAAGGAGCTGGGTAAGGCCGAGCACACCGTTCATGGGGGTCCGGATCTCGTGGCTCATATTGGAGAGGAGCTCGGACTTGAGCTGGGAAGCCTCGGTGGCCAGGGCGGCTTCGGAGGCCAACGCCTCGGTCCTCACCTGAGCGGCCTCCCTGGCGGTGGTCGTTCGAGCCGCCAGGGTCTCAGCCGTCACCCGGGTGGCTTCGGTGGCCGATGCCGTCTCCACCGCCAGGGTCTCCGCCGTCACCCGGGAAGCCTCGGTGGCCGACGCCGTCTCCACCGCCAGGGTCTCCGCCGTCACCCGGGAGGCTTCGGTGGCCGATGCGGTGCGCACGGCCAATGTCTGAGCCGTCATTCGTAGGGCTGCGGCCGCCGCCGCCGTTTCCCCGGCCAGGGTCTCGGCCATGACCCGGAAGGCCTCTGCCGCGGAGGCCGTCTGGGTGGCCAGGGTTTCGGCCAGGACCCGGGAGGCCTCCGTGGCCGACGCGGTGCGCACGGCCAAGGTCTCGGCCTGGATTCGAAATGCCTCACTGGCCCTGGCCACAGCCTGCTCTGCCAGGAGTCGCACCTCGAGCTCGTGCATGACGAGGGCGGCCAGGTCCTGGAGATGGGCGATCTCGGCCGGAGTCACCTCCCGGGGCTCGGTGCCCATCACGCACAAGGCGCCGAGGCTGTACCCGTCGGGCGTGGCCAGGGCTACCCCGGCATAGAACCGCACCCTGGGTGTGCCGGCCACCAGGCAGTTGGCGAGGGCGGCGGCGTGGCCGATGGCGTCGGTCACGATCCACGGGCCCGAATGCAGGATGGTGGATCCGCACAGCCCCGGCTCGCGGGGGACCTCCGAGATGGCCGGCAGGCCCTGGCGGGACTTGAACCAGATCCGGTCGGTGTCGACGATGCTGACAGCGGCGATCGGGACATCGAACAGGCGCGCCGCCAGGGCGGTGATGCGGTCGAAGGCGCCCTCGGGCGCGGAGTCGAGGATGCCATACCGTCGCACCGCCTCCATGCGTGATTCCTCGTTCCCCGGGAGCAGGGGATCCGCCACAGCGGTGATCATCAAGCCTTCGCCTGATAGGACCTAGATGCCAGGACACTGGGGGCGCGAAGGTGGCAGCTCATCCACTTGCCCCGGGGACCGCGGCAACCGGCAAAGGCATATGCGTCGAGGGGCTTGGCGACTGGCGCTTGGGCGCAAGGGCCGCCCCGAGGTCCTCCCGTCGTCGGCGCATAGCGGAGTGAACCCGGCTGACGAGGTCCCGCGGCGAGAAGGGCTTGATGATGTAGTCATCCGCACCGGATGAGAACGCCTCCACCTTGTTACCAGCGTCGTTGGTGATGGTGAGCATCAAGATGGTGCACTTGGCCGTGCGCGCCTCGCCCCGCAGGGCGCGACATACCTCCAACCCGCTCATGCCCGGCATGGCCACGTCGAGAAGGATGCAGTCGGGACTGACGCGTGTGGCGATGGCGAGCGCGCTGGCGCCGTCGGCGGCCTCATCGACCTCGAAGCCGACGGTGGCCAGGCTCATGCGGGCAAGCTGGCGGACGCTGGGGTCGTCATCAACCACCAGGATCCGGTTGGAACGGTAGGTCCGTGACGCCGCATCGGAGCCTTCCGTGTGGGGCAGGTAGCTGTGCCAGCCGAGACTGGCCTCGGCCCGCAACAAGAGGTCGATGGCGCCAGGTGGTCCGGGGCGGGCGAGGTGATAGCCCTGGGCCTGATCACAGCCCAGCACCCGTAGTCGCTGGAGCTGGTCCGCCTTCTCCACGCCTTCGGCCACCACCGATAAGTCGAGTGCATGGGCCATGGCCACGATCGAAGCCACGATGGCAGTGTCTTGGTCGTTCTCGCCCAGGCCGTCAACGAAGGACTTGTCGATCTTGAGCTCGTGCAGAGGGAACCGCTTGAGATAGGACAATGAGGAATAACCAGTCCCGAAGTCATCGATGGACACCAAGATGCCGAGTCCGACCAGCTCCTGGAGGACGGCGACCGCTTCCTCGGTGTCGCGCATGAGAACGCTCTCGGTAACCTCAAGGCACAGCGTCCCTGGTTCGACACCGCTGGCCGACAAGGCTCGGGCGACCACTCCAGCGAGGCCGGGGCCGAACTGGCGGGCCGAGACGTTCACCGAGACCACCAAGGCAGGGACGTCGGGGAACTTACACCGCCACCGCGCCGCCTCCCGGCAGGCCTCCTCGATGACCCAGGACCCGATGCCCACGATGAGACCGGTCTCCTCGGCCAGCGGGATGAAGTCGCAGGGCGGCACCATCCCCCGCTCCGGGTGCTGCCAGTACAGCAGCGCCTCGGCCCCCACGACCCGGTCGCTCTCCAGCGCCAGCTTGGCCTGGTAGCGCAGCCGCAGCTCGCCACCAGCAAAGGCCTGTCGGAGCGCCGCCTCGCCCGCCCCCGGATCCCCGTCCAATCCGTCCATGTCCGCGGCCAAGACCGTCCGTCCGGTCCCGGCTTGCTTGGCCCGCCGCATGGCGGCGTCCGCCTGGGCGATCAACTCCTCGATGTCGGTCTTGCCGGGCGGGGCGAGGGTGACACCCACTCCAGCGCTGAGGAGTACCTCGCCGTCGTGCACATGCACCGGTGCGGAGAACAGCTCAGCGACCCGCCGGCCCAGGGCACGGGCGGCGGGCGGATCAGCGACGTTTTCACAGAGGACGACGAACTCGTCGCCCCCTATGCGGGCGAGGGTGTCCCCGAGCCTCCCGACGGTGTCGTAAGGGCGGAACCCCCCACGGAGGCGTCGGGCCATCTCTATCAGCACCGTGTCACCGCAGTCGCGCCCGAAGCGGTTGTTGATCTGGTGGAACTGGTCGATATCGATGACCAGTAGGGCGCTGGACCAGTCGTTGCGGGTTGCCCGGGCGAGGGCCGCCTGGCCATACTCGGCCCACAGCTGCCAGTTGGCCACACCCGTCAGGGGGTCATGAAGACCGCCATCGCCCGAGCCCGCCGCTGGGTTGACGGCCTCTATGTCGGCGCCGTCCTCGGCCCCCCCGTCCACCGGGACGGATCCGACAGTGCTGCGAGACGAACGAACTCTCATGGTCCGCGCCAACTTTCGGTGGTTCGGCTCCAACAGGCTTCAGGGTCGGACCCGGTCGTGGTACTTCGACACCCAAAGCTATCTCGGAATTCGATTACCTGCAAACCGTTGCCAGTAATATGCTACGCTCTTCGCCAATGGCCGCCTGGAGCTTCCTCACCAACCACGCTCGGGCGATGCTCTTCATCGCCGCTCACCCCGACGCCCGGCTTCGCGATGTCGCCGCCGTGCTCAACGTGACCGAGCGCACCGCCTACGCAGTCGTGGCCGACCTCAGCACGGCGGGTTACCTGGTCAAGGAGCGATTAGGGCGGCGGAGCCGGTACCACATCCAGGAACACCTTCGCCTGCCTGACTCCAATGACCTCGGTTGGGGGGACCTCCGCAGCCGCGAATGGACCGTCGGCGAACTCCTCGATCTCCTCGTCGGCACCAGGCGACCTACCGTGCCGTAGCTGACAGCCACTCAAGGGGTGGGCTCTTGCGGTCGATAAACTACCTATGGGTCAATCGGCACACATTGTCTGACGAGGCCATCGTGATCCAGCGACTCGAATCTCCGTTCCCGACGCGCTCCGGCGAGCTCGACCGCCTGCGGGGGGCGGCGCTCTTCGCCCACAGCGCAGACGCCATCGTCGACTTGGATCCCGCCGGGGTGATCACCGGGTTCAATCCTGCCGCCGAGGGGCTCTTCGGCTACAGCGCCACAGAGGTCCTGGGCCAACCCGCAGGAGTG
>DATLUK010000175.1:0-3311 GCA_035533195.1 Acidimicrobiales bacterium
CCCGGGCCATCCTCATGGTCAAGCTCGGCCGCAAGTACCGTCACGGCCAGTGGGCCCCAAAGCCGGAGTCCACGACCCCACCAGCAGTTCGGTTCACCCTCGTGGCTTGAGGCCGATGTCAAGACTGCGCCTCGCTACCGATAATTCCACGAAGGTTCGGGCGAGAAGCGCTTCTCTAGGCATCGGATCTCCAGTCACCAGGGACTCGGCCAGGGGCCCGTCCGAAGGCCGGAGTCAGAGCGCAGCGCCGATCGTATCCCCGCGCCGACCCCTGGGCCTACCTCGGGAGCGCCGGCTCCGGGCTCCGCCTCAGGGTGGCGGGTCTTTCTGGCCGCTCCGGTTATCGAAGCGCAGCCTTCTGCCCACCACGTCCCCGGCCACCTCCGCCACGGCTCGGTCGTGGCCGAAGGCGTAGGCCCGCAGCCGGATGAGAGCCTGGGCGACGCCGACGTCGAGCTGGGCAGCGATCATGCCCGACGCCTGGTGCACCGGGTAGTGGAACTCGCCGCCCGCCTCCAGCTCAGCGGACAGCCGGCCGGGCGGGGCGCCGGCCTGCATCACCAGCACGGCGTGGGCGGTTATGTCGGCCATGACCAGGGCGTCGGGGTGCTGCTCGGCCGTGAGGGACCCGGGCCGGACGCGGTAGAGATTGAGCGCTCCGAGACGGACCGCTCCTACCCGGAGGGGGAAGCCGAAGATGGCCCCCACCCCGGCCTGCAGGGCGGAAGGACTGAACGCGAGCCAGCGAGGGGTGCGCGGATGAGCCAGATCAGGCTCGAGCACGGCCCGGTCCTGGTGGTAGGCGTCCACACAGGGTCCCTCTCCGAGGCCGAATTGCAGTTCCTCGATGACGGCGCTCGCCTCATCCGTGGTGCACACCGAGCCCCGGGGAACGTCTCCGGACATGAGCATGATCCCCGCTCCGCTCATGCCGGTCACCTCCGCGCACACCTCGCAGAGCCGCTTGGTCTCGCCCTCTGGGGCTACGTCGCCAGTGAGCTTGGTGAGGATACGGGTGCGCCGCTCCGCGCTCATGGCTCAGGTCGTCCCAAGCGCGAGAGGCCAAGCGCCGTCAGGATCAGCGCCGGGCGGAGATTCCAGCCCGGCGAGCAAGGAGTCAGTAGGCACGAACAGCTCGTGAGGCCATTCTGGTCCTGACTTGATCTGCCCACCGTCCAGCGACAGGTCGTGACGCAAAGGGGTGGGACGACGCCATCTGCACTCGGGTCGGGTCGCAACCTGTCCGAAGGCCGGCCCGCCGGGTCACCACCGGCTTCGCCGGCCGGGCGTGACCGCTGAGCCGAGCCTGGGTGGTCACACGTCCTCGCGGGACACGAATGTGTCTCTCCGTGTGACCGTGCTACCCCCCGCAGGTGCGGACAGGCTTCGGTGGAAGCCGCCCCAACTGCTCCAGAACACGCACGACAAGACGAAGCCGATGCCCCCGACGATCATGAGGATGACCCCGATGGTGTGGAGATTGATCCCGTGGGAGTTGGTCACCGTGATGGCAAAGTCCAAGATGGCTCCGACGGCAACGACGATGAGGCTAGGAACGATTCCCATTGGTTCTGTCCTCTCTCTGTCTACGGTCCATCTGGGCGCGCCAGTTCTTCGTGGGCGCAGGGGTAAGGCCCGCGAGCTGCAGGCCGCGTCCAGTACGGCGCATGCTCAACGCCACGGCCAGACGCCTCTGGCATCGCTCCCCGCGAGGTACCACCCGACCGCCTCCGTTAACGTCCAGTAGGACAACTCACCGGGGTCCGGGGCATGCCGCGAAGCGCGGCAATTGCAGGCTACCAGATCGCCGGCCTCACCGAAGGGACAAACCCTCGAGGTCAGCGATGCGCTGGAGGTCCACTCTTCTTCCCGGGCCAGTTCGAGGAGGGAACAACCAGCGCAGGACAGGACGGCGCGTGCCTCCAAGGCGATCAGGGCGAGCGACTGGAGCAGGTGGGCTCTGCACGACATCGCGCAGCGCCCACCGAATCGTAGAAGCCGCCGCGGTGCTCCACCCCGAAGTCCTCCGCCAGGCTGATCTTCGCCGGCTGATCCCCGAACGTATGTCGAACTGCTCCCCTTACGGCGCCGCCCCGCTCATCCGCCGGCTCCCGGGTCGGACCCGACGATCGTCCCGCCCCCAGGTTTGCTCTGGTGCCCCTTTGCGACTGGGGGATATCCGGGCACGGCCAGGCCGGCCAGCCGCTCGGCCATCCGGTCGCGCCACACCCCAGCCGGTGTGCGCCCAGCGATCGGCTCGCCCAGCGAATGCAGCGCCGCCCACGCTCCCGCCGCGGCCAGGGTTCCGGCGACCGCGGCGTCGCCGAGCGCGGCGCGCCGGTACCGGCGGCAGCAGACAGCCAGGCCGACCATGCTGGCGGCGTGGGCGGCGTCGACCTCCGCCCCCAACGACAGCACGGCCCGGGTCGGGGTCCGACCGGTGAGCCCGGCCTGGGCGACCTGGCGGGCGCCAAGAACCCGGACCACTCTTCGTCCTCCGAGGCTCAGACGGCCAGCGTTGATTCCTGGCAGCGACAGGGCTGGGAACGCCAGCCGGGCGGCGCCGATGACGGCCCGGGCCGGGCTGAGGACCCGTACGATCCGCCTCCCGAGGCCCTCGCCCGGTGCCGGAGGCTCCCCGTCCGGGCCGGTCATGGTTCCTCCCACGGTTGGCGGAGACGGGCGGCGCATTCGAGGAGAAGGGCGTGCACGAACGCTTGAGGGATGTTGCCGCGCAGTTGGCGCTGCCCGATGTCGAACTCCTCGGTGTGCAGGCCCGGCGGCCCGCACGCCGCCCGGTTCCGTTCGAACCAGGCCATCGCTTCGACGGGGCGTCCCTGCTGGTGGGCGGCGAGGGCCATGAGGAACCCGCAAAGCACGAACGCCCCCTCGGCGTCGGCCAGGGGGCGTTGGTCGTGACGGAACCGGTACACGTAGCCCTCCGCCCCGAGCTGGTCGGCCACCGCGGCGACGGTGGCTCGGCTGCGAGGATCCGAGCCCGGTAGCGCCCCCCGGATGGCCGGCAGCAGCAGCGCCGCGTCGACCCGTTCGTCGCTCGGGGCCCGCTGCCACCGGCCGCTCGAATGGACGCAGTCGGATCCGACGTCGGCGGCGATGGTGTCGGCCAGGCTGGCCCACTCGGCCGCCTGATAGGGGGCGGCGACCTTGGCAATGGCGCGCAGCCCGGCGACGCAGGTGAGCCGGGAGTGCGCCCAGTGTTGGTTATCCAGCTCCCAGATGCCAGCGTCGGGATCCCCCCAACGGGTTCCGATTGCAGCCGCGGTGGCCTCTACTGCCCGCCAGTGGTCAGA
>DATLUK010000176.1:0-9121 GCA_035533195.1 Acidimicrobiales bacterium
CGGTCACCGGGGGGGACGCGGCCGTCACTGGATCAGATGAAGTAAGCGATGTCCCCGGCCAGGAGATAGGCAACCAGGCCCATCACCGCCAGGTAGATGGCTGTGATCGGCCAACGAAGGCGGTGGCGGGCCTGGAAGAAGCGCCGGATGCCCAGCACATCGAAGACCAGAGCCACTACGGCTATCGGGATCCCGATGATGGGAGCCACCCCGGTCAGGGCCCCGACCAACGGCGTGATGACCGGGAAGGCCACATAGGTCAGAAGGCAGCGCAGGGCCGAGATGAGGATGGAGGTGCTGAAGAGGCGCTGGGCGTCGGACTCCGAAGCCCCCGAGTCCGGCGGGATGAAGAGGATGCACCGGGCCACCGCGTCGGCCCGGCTCGGCGCCGGGTCCGGGGCCCGCCGGCTGCGGGTGCTGACCGGGGAAGCCTCGATGGTCGCCACCACCACAGGCTAGGCCCGTGTGAGTTGTATGTGTCCGGCTCGCCTGGGTGGAGAAACGAGAAACTCATGGTGTTTCGTGTAATTAGATGATAAACCCGCCAAATGGGTGAAGGACAGGTACCTCGAGGAGTACGCCGTCCGATTCGGGTGTGGCCGCGGGTCCCACCGGGGGAGGCGCTCCTCCTGGCGGCCGTCCCCTCCGACGGAGGCGGGGGTAGGGGCTCCCCACTGCTCGGTCTGCTGTTTCCGGCGGTGGGAGTGCTCTCGATGGTTGGCTTTGCGGTGGTGGGCCGTTCCCTGACCTATCTGGTCGTGTCGGGATGCGTGGCCCTGGTCAGCGTCGGGGCGGGGCTGGCGGCCCAGAGGGCAGGTGTCCGGCGGGGGCGGGCCCAGCAGGAGGCGCTAAGGCGCCGGTATCGGGAGCACCTGGGCGCCGTCGAGGCGGAGGCGGCCACCGCCGCCGCCCTGCAGAGGGCCGGCCTGAACGGGATCTTCCCCGACCCCGAAGCTCTCTCCGACTGCCTTTCCCCGGAGGCGGGCCTCTGGGAGCGCCGACCGGGTCACTCCGACTTTGGCGCCGTCCGACTCGGCCTCGGGGTGGTCCCCGCCCTCCGGCCCGTCCGGCTGGCCCCGGCCCAGCCGGTTGAAGTTGAACCGGATGCCGCCCTGCTCGCCGCGGCCGAGTCTCTGGTCGAGCGCACGGCCTGCCTCAGGGCCGCGCCGGTGGTCATCCCACTGACCAGCTTCCGTCGGTTGGCCGTGGTGGGATCCGCGCCTCAGACCCAGGCTCTGGTCCGGGGCTGGCTGGCGGCCCTGGCCGTCTTCCACGCCTCGGCGGACATCACCCTGAGGGCTCCCGGCCCGGCCGGCGCCCGCCGCGACTGGGACTGGATCGCCCGCCTGCCCCACGCCCGGCCTGGTGAAGGAGCGGTAGGAACGGGCCGGGGGCACGTCGTCGCGGTGGTCGAGGACGAGGCGGCGTGTGGCCCCGGCTGGGTCGACCCGGAAGGCGCGGACCAGCTCTACAGCGCCGGCGGGCTCGAGGCTTCGGAGGCGGACGGTGCGGGCACGACCTTGATCAGCTTGGTCCGCCAGTGGATCGACCTTCCCCCCGAGTGCGAGGCGGTGGTCGAAGTGCACGCCGACGGCACAGCCACCTACCTCGAGTCGGGACCGGGCGGACGACTCGAGACCGGAGTGCAGGCCGACGGCCTGAGCACGGCTTCGGCCGCGTCCCTCGCCGAGTCGCTGGCGCCCCTCCGTCTGGAGCAAGGCTCCCGAACATCCGAACCGATGCGGTTGTCGGCCCTGTTGGCCGGCGTCCATCCGGGTCTGTTGGAGGCGGTCATCGGCGTGGAGCCCAGCGGACGCCGGGTCACGCTCTCCCTATCGGAGGCGGCCGCCGGCGGGATGGGCCCTCACGGCATCCTGGTCGGAGCCACCGGGTCCGGCAAGAGCGAGTTGTTGAGGACGCTGACGCTGTCCTTGGCGACGGTCCATTCGCCGGAGGTGCTCAATCTGGTGCTGATGGACTTCAAGGGCGGGGCTGCCTTCGCCGGGTTGGCCGACCTGCCCCACGTGGCCGGACTGGTGACCAACCTGGCCGAGGACGTCGGCCTCATCGAGCGGGCCCGGGACGCACTGCGGGCCGAGGTCGAGCGGCGCCAGGAGGTGCTGCGCCGGGCCGGCCGGGCCGAGTCCATCCGGGCCCTGCACGCCAGCGGGGCCGGTCGGCTTCCTTATCTGCTGGTGGTGGTCGATGAGTTCGGGGAGCTGTTGACGGCGTGTCCGGAGTTCATCGAAACCTTCGCCACCATCGGCAGTGTCGGGCGATCCCTCGGTATCCACTTGCTGCTGGCAACGCAGCGTCTGGATGAAGGGAGGATCAACCGGCTGGAGCCGCATCTGCGTTACCGCATCGCCCTGCGGACCAACACGGCGCAGGAGTCCCGGTCCGTTCTCGACAGTCCGGCCGCCTTCGAGCTGCCCTCCACGCCGGGGCTCGGGCTCCTCCGGGTGGATGATGGCCTGGTCCGGTTCCGAGCGGCGCTGGTCGGCGCCGAGCTGTCTGCCATGGTGCGGTCGGCATCAGGGGATGGCCCCCGGGCACGGCGGGTGTGGCTCGACCCCTTGCCCGAGATGGTCAGCCTCGAAGATCTCGATGAGGTGGTCCGGGGAACCAAGGAGGTCGCCCTCGGCCTGGTCGACTTGCCCCGCCGGCAGTGCCAGGTTCCGCTGATCTATGACTGGAGCGCCGCCGGGGGGAATCTGGCTATTGCCGGCGCTCCCCGCAGCGGAAAGTCGTGCTTGCTGCAGACCCTGGTGGTGGCGCTGACGCACGGTCGATCCCCGGATGAGGTCCATCTGTACGGCCTTGATCTGGGTGGTGGCCTGCTGTCCCAACTGGCCGGATTGCCTCACGTCGGCGCCATAGCCGGTGGCGGGGATCCGGCCGCAGCGGCCCGCCTGCTGGGCGACATCCAGGCTGTGATCGAAGAGCGGGCCGACCGACCGCTCTCCGAGGGGGCCGGGGACGGTGGCGATACGGCTGGCGCTGGCGCTGGCGCTGGCGCCACTGACGACAGTGATGTCTTCCTGTTGGTCGATGACATAGGACAGTTGCGTCAGACGATGCCCGACCTGGAGGGCTCTCTGACGCTCATTGCCAACCGCGGCCTGCGCCACCGGGTCCATGTGGTTGTCACCGCCAACCGGTGGATGGACGTGCGCCCACAGATGCTCGACGCCTTCGGCACCCGCCTCGAACTCCGGTTGGGCGATCCCTCCGACTCCATGGTGGGCCGGCGCCGGGCGTCGGAGGTTTCCGCCGCGGTCCCCGGCCGGGGTCTGACCAGGGACGGGCATCTCTTCCAGGCCGCGCTGACCTTCCCTGCGCCGATTGACACCGAGTCGCCCTCCAGCCCCTGGGAGCGGTCGGGTGGCGCGGCTGAATTCGTGAGGCGGGCGACGACCGCCGCCGGCAATAGGCGGGCTCCGACCCTGAGCCACCTGCCCCTGGTCGTGCCGGCGCCGGCGCCGGCGCCGCACCGGCCCGGGACGCCTTTCGCCCTCGGGCTGTCCGAGTTCAGATCCCGTCGGGTGAAGTTCGACCTGAGCGCGCCCGGTGCCCACTTCCTCGTCTATGGAGACACCGGGTCCGGTCGTTCGACGCTGCTCTCCCGGGTGGTGACGCATCTATTGGCCGGGCCTGAAGATGAAGATGGAGAGCGGCCCTTGGTGCATCTGGTCGATCCCGCCCGCCGGTTGGCCCATCTGGCCCGGGCTCAGCGGCCGGAGTCCTACGCCGTCTCGGCGGCCGCGGCCGGCCGGCTGGCGGTAGAGCTGGCCGCATCCCTCATCCTCCGACTGCCGGGGGACGAACTGGATGAGCCCGGTCCGGATCTGCCGTGTCCCCCGACGGACGGTCCCCGGCATTACCTCGTGGTCGATGACTACGGCCGGCTCCTTCAGGCCGGTTCCGGCCCCTTCGGCCCGCTGGTCGACCTGATCGGGTGGGCGGGCGACGTTGGGTTCCACGTGATCGTGGCCCGCCGGGTGGCGGGCTCCGCTCGTAGTGCCTTCGAGCCCTTCATGCAGCGCCTGCGCGAATCGGATCCGATGGCACTGGTTCTGTCCGGATCGGCTGAAGAGGGTCCCCTGGTGGCCGGAGTTGCCGCCCGGCGGCTGCCGCCGGGCCGCGGTGTCCTGATCCGGTCCGGGTCCACGCCGGCCGTCGTTCAGTGCTACCTGCCCGAAGGCGGACCGGATCAAGTCATCCCGGCCATGGAGCGGTCGTTGCGACTGGTAGGTGCCGAGTGATGCCGAGCGATGGCGCCCTCAGCGCGGCCCGGCGCCGCTTCGGCGTGGCCGCTCCCGGAGTGGTGTGGTCCCCCGACCGCCCGGCGGGCTCGGCCGTTCTCCCCGGCTCACCGGTCCCGCCAGCGTCACCGGTCCGGGCTGGCGACCCCGGCCAGGACGGCGCCCACGGTGTTGATGGCGGCGACCGGCTTGGTGGCCGTGATCATGGCCCTAGTCTGGGTCATCGGCTTCTTCGCCCGCGGCACCGAGGCTCGCTGGTATCGCTGGTAGGCGAGCTTCCAGCCGGGCCAGTGCATGGGCCACCGTCTCGAACGCACCGGCGAGGTCATCGCTGGTGATCACGTCGGACATGGCGATGCGCAGCGATGAGAGTTCGCGACCCAGGAACTCGGCGTCGGCCTGGGTGCGGGCTGCCACTTCCCTGTCCTCCTCGATGGAGGCCCGCTCCCGCTCGGCCTGGCGGTTCTGCGCCAACAGGATGAGCGGGGCGGCGTAGGCGGCCTGGGTGGAGAAGACCAGGTTCAAGAGGATGAATGGATAGGGATCCCAGCGCAGCTTGTGGAATCCCTCCAGGGCATTCAAGGTGATCCAGGCGGCCACGATGAGGGTCTGGCCCACCAGGAATCGGGCCGTGCCGAAGAAGCGGGCGGTGGATTCCGAGAAGCGTCCGAAGGTGTCCCCGTCCCCACTGCGCAGGTTGCGCAGATCCAGGCCGCCGCCCCGCGGGGTGGAGAGGTCCCCTCTTCGGCGTCGGATGGGTTTCATCAGCGCCTCCTTTTGCGCCAGCCCACCGGCAGGGTGCGGTCCAGCACGTCGTCGACCGTGACGGCGCCGAGCAGCCGGCCGGCCTCATCGCAGACGGCCACGGCCAACAGGTTGTAGGCGGCCAGCATCTCGGCCACCTGCAACTCGGACAGGTCGGGTCGTACGAAGCCGCTCTCCTCCGCGCAACCTCCTACGGTCATGGACGGCGGCTCCCGCAACAGGCGCTGCACGCCGACCACCCCCACCAGGCGGCCGGTCGGAGTCTGCAGCGGCGGTTCGCACACGAAGACCTGGCCGGCCACCGCCGGGTGCAGGTCGGGTTGGCGCATGCGGGCCAGGGCCTCGGCCACAGAGGCGCCGGGAGCGAGGACCAGGGGCTCGGGGGTCATGAGCCCGCCGGCCGTGCTGGCCCCGTAACGCAGGAGCCGTCGGATGGGGGCGGCCTCCTCGGGGTCCATGGCTTCGAGCAGGAGCAGGCGCTGCTCCCCGGGCATCTCGGCCAGGAGATCGGCGGCGTCATCGGGTTCCATCTCTTCGATGATGTCGGCCACCCGGTCGAGATCCATCTCGGCCAACAGGCGAATCTGGTCGTCCTCCGACAGTTCCTCGAGCACGTCGGCCAGCTGCTCGTCCTCCATGGCCTCGGTGAGCAGCCGACGCCGGGCGGGGGGGAGGGACTTGACCGCCGAGGCCAGGTCGGTGGCGTTCATCTCCCGCAACAGGGCCACCTGCACCGCGGCCGGACCGGGGTCGAACAGGCCGGCTGCCTGGCGCCAGTCGACCACGTCGGTAGTCCGTCTTCTCAGCGGTCCCCGATTGCCCAGGGCCACCGCCGTCACCTCCCAGGTCCCGGGCTGGGAGGTGGAACACAGAGCCACGTCCATGACCGTCCGGCCGTTGGCCAAGCGGTCGATCAGGTCGGCCTCCACCAGCAGTTCCCCGGGCCGGCGCTCGAAGTGGCCGAGGTCTACGGCGGCGCCCCGCAGGCGGACCCCGCCCGATTCGATGTTCTTGATGCGCCCGGCCCCGACAAAGATCTTCCTTCGCTGCACCACCGCCACCAACCCCAACAGGCGGGGCGGCCGGCCGCTGTGGGCCGGTCCCAGCACCAGGTCCTCGACCCGGCCCAGGGTGGCGCCATCGGCGTCCACCAGGGGCAGCCGGGTGACGCGCGACGCGAAGACCTGCTGGTCCACAGACACGGCCGCACCGTACCTTTCACGACCAGTCCGGCCCTACAGTTGAGCGGTGCGGGGCGTCCGGGACCTGGCCGGTCGGGCCTTTCCCGAGCTGAAGCCCCCGCTGACGCCCTTTGGGCGCCTGGCCGTCACCCACCTGCTCATGGTCACGGGCGACGCCTTCATGACCGTGGCCCTGGCCGGCTCACTGTTCTTCAGCATCAGCCCCTCGGCGGCCCGGTCCAAGGTGGCGCTGTACCTGTTGTTGACGATGGCTCCCTTCGCGGTGGTGGCGCCGGCGCTGGGGCCACTGCTCGACCGCAGCCGGGAGGCCCGGCGGGTGATGGTCATGAGCGCCGGGGCGGTGCGGGTCGTCCTGTGCTTCTTCATGGCCCGGGACCTGCACAGCCTCCTGTTCTTCCCGGAGGCTTTCCTGGTCCTGGTGGCCTCCAAGCTCTATCTGGTGGGCAAGGCGGCCCTGGTGCCGGCCGTGGCCGATTCCGGGCCGGGGCTGGTTCGGGCCAACTCCCGCCTCGCCCTCATCTCCGCCCTGGCCGGCCTGGTCGGGGGCGCCCCGGCCGCGGCCATCCTGAAGATCCCCCACCTGGGAGCGCCGTGGGTGCTGAGGGTCGACGCGGTGGTGTTCGTCTTTGCCGCTCTGTCGGCCGCCCGTCTGCCCCGGACGGCCCGGTCGTCGGGAGCCGACGCCGTAGGGTCCGGCGCCACCGGCGCCCGGTCCGAGGCCGAGCTCGACACCGATCAGATCCCCGCCATCGGACCGGGCGGGCCGCCGTCGGCCCGGTCTGGCCGGCGCCGGCGCCACCGGCCGGCCCACAGCCCGGCCAGCGTGGTGGTGGCCTCCACCGCCATGGCCGTAATGCGGGGCACGGTGGGCCTGATCACCTTCTTGCTGGCGTTCGAGCTGCGCCGCCAACACGCTGCCACCTGGTGGTACGGCGTGGTCCTGGTGGCCAGCGTGGGCGGCTCCCTGGTGGCGACCCTGCTCACCCCGGTGCTGCGGCGGGTCCTGAGTGAGGAGCGCATCCTGGTCCTGGGCATGGCTGTGGTCATGGTGGCCTCGGGGGGAGCCTTCGCCCTGGACCGCCGGCTCGGGGACTGCGTCCTCACCGCCGGGGTGGGACTGGGGGCGGCGTCGGCCAAGCTGGCCTTCGACTCACTGGTGCAGAGAGACGTGGCCGAGGCCGCCCGGGGCCGGGCCTTTGCCGCTTTCGAGACCCGCTTCCAGCTGGCCTGGGTGATCGGCAGCCTGGTGCCGGTGGCCATCACCATCAGCGACCACGCCGGGGAGCTGCTCGTGCTCGTCCTGGTCACGGCGGCCGCCTTCCTCTATCTCACCGGCCGTCATACCTTCGTGCCCTCCGTACGTCGATGACGATGGTGCCGGCGGCCTTGTCGTGCAGGCCCTGGCGGCGGGGGTCTCTGAACATCCAGCCGTAGCAGGCGACCAGGAAGACCAGTCCCACCACCGGTATCACCGCCGGCAGGCTGGCGGTGGCCACCCGGCGGGCGGCCCGGCTCCAGCCGGGTAGTCCGGCATCCTCCTGGCGGACCACCTTCACCCCGACGGCCAGGCAGCCGATGGTCTGGCCCATCACGGCCAGCAGCACCAGCTCGTAGGCCAGCTCCAGTCCGTAGACGATGAGGGCCGAGCGGTCATAGACGGGGGAGCCGATGGCTGGGGAGGTGCCGGCCCCGGCCCGGTAGAGCACGATTCCCCCCACCACGGCAAAAATGGCCTGGTCCACCAGGAATCCCCCCATCCTCCGGATCGGTGCGGCTAGAGCGGGCCCGGGTTGGGCCCACTGAGACGGCGGGGCATCCTGCACCGGCCCATCATCGACCAACCCGGACCTCCTGCGGGCAAGATGTGCCCGTGGACCTGCTGGACATCATCATCATCGTGCTGTTCGTACTGTCTCTGGTCCGGGGGGTGAGGCTGGGGGCGGCCATGCAGGTGCTCTCCTTCGGGGGCTTCTGGGCCGGACTGATCATCGGCGCCCTCATCGCTCCGAACGTGGCCGGCCTCTTCTCCAATCCCTTCTCCCGCCTCGTGGCTGTCCTGGTGGTGGTCTTCGGCTGCGCCGGCCTGGTGGGCACGGTCGGACGTCAGCTGGGCATGCGGGTCTACGGGTTCATCCGGCGTGTCCACCTGGGCCCGGCCGACGCGGCCATCGGCGCCGTGGTGGCGGGGGCGGCCACCCTGCTCGTGGCCTGGGCGGTGGCCGGCATGGTCAAAGACGTCCCGGCCCCCCAGCTGGTCCGCCAGATCAGTGGTTCCACCGTGCTGCGCCGGCTCAACGACGCCCTGCCCCCCAGCCCGCAGTTCTTCTCCCGGATCGAACAGCTGCTCAACACCCACGGCTTCCCCCAGGTCTTCGCCGGCCTGGCCCCGACCTCGGCCGGTCCGGTCCAGGCCGCCGGCCCGGCCTCGGTGCAGGAGGCGGTGGCCAACGCCGGGCACTCGACGGTCAAGATCGTCTCCCAGGGATGTGGGGAGATCCTGGAGGGCAGCGGCTTCCTGGTCGCCCCTGGGCTGTATGTGACCAACGCCCACGTGGTGGCCGGCACCTATTCGACCCAGCTCGAGTTCCAGAACGACGTCCCGGTCAAGGCCAGGGTCGTGTACTTCGATCCCAACTTCGACCTGGCCCTCTTGCGGGCGCCGGAGCTTCCGGGCCTGGGTGCTCCCCTGACCCTGGACAACTCCGATGTCAACCGGGGTCAGTTGGCCGCTGTCCTCGGCTACCCCGGCGGCGGGAACTTCAACGCCCAGCCCGCCGGCGTGCGCCAGCTCTTCCTGGCCCAGGGCCGCAACATCTACGGGACCGGCCTGACCAACCGCTTCGTCTACGAGCTGCAGGCCATCGTCCGGCCGGGCAACTCCGGGGGCCC
>DATLUK010000177.1:0-15356 GCA_035533195.1 Acidimicrobiales bacterium
GTCAACACCAGCAGCGTCAACGGGTTCTGGGCCTCACTTGGCCCCGGGATGGCACACACCGCCTACAGCACGGCCAAGTTTGCCGTTAAGGGCTTCTCCGAGGCGTTGATCGAGGACCTGCGGATCAACGCTCCTCACGTCAGCGTCTCCGTCGTCATGCCGGGCCACATCGGCACCGACATCGTGGCCAATTCCCGGCGGTACTTCGGCCGCCCCGAGCCGGATGAGTTGACCGAGACCGACCTCGATGCCACCCGCCAACTCCTGGCCGGGCGCGGGCTGCCCGTCGACATGCCGGCGGACCAGGTGCGCGACATCGTCAAGATGATGGAGGAGGGCTTCCGCACCACGGCTCCTCTAAGCGCAGCCGATGCGGCCACCGTGATCCTGGACGGGGTGCGGGCCGGGCGCTGGCGGATCCTGGTGGGCGAGGACGCCCGCCTCCTCGACGAGCAGGTGCGGGCCAACCCCGAAGGCGCCTACGACCATGCCGGAGTCGGTCTCAGCACCCTGGGTGGTGCCGCCTCACCGGCGGGATAGTCCGTCGCCTTGAACGCCTCCCCCGGGGGCGGCTTAGCTCGCGACCATGAGCGAACTCATTGCGCAGACGATCAGGATCAGCGGACACGGGGGAGAGGAGATCGAGGCCTACCTGGCCCGTCCGCTGGCCGGCGGCTCCCGGGGCGGGGTGGTGGTCATCCATCACATGCCCGGCTATGACCGGGGAACCAAGGAGATAACGAGGCGCTTTGCCGAGTTGGGCTTGGACGCCATCTGCCCCAACCTGTACTGGAGGGAGGCACCCGGGGCGGCCCCGGAGGACGCCGCCGCCACCGCCCGCGCCCAGGGTGGGGTTCCAGATGAGCGCCTGATAGGGGATGTCTCGGGGGCAGCGTCGCATCTGCGTGGTCTGGACACCTCCAATGGCAAAGTGGGCGTTATCGGCTACTGCTCCGGTGGCCGCCAGAGCGTGCTGGCGGCCTGTAACGCCGAGCTGGACGCGGCGGTGGACTGCTACGGCGCCTTCGTCACCGGAACTCCGCCCGAGGGGTTTCCGCTCCAGGTCACCAACCTGGTCGACCAGTTGCCGAACTTGCGCTGCCCGCTGCTCGGCCTGTTCGGCAGCGAGGACAAGTTCCCCACCCCCGAGCAGGTCGACGAGCTGGAGTCCATCCTCAAGGACAACGGCAAGGAGTACGAGTTCCACCGCTACGACGGGGCCGGCCACGCCTTCTTCTCGGTTGACCGGCCGGCCTACAACGTGGCTGCCGCCAACGACGGCTGGACCCGGATCACCGAGTTCTACGGTAAGTACCTCGGGGCCTGAGCCATGTGCACTTACGCAACCGTGCAGAAGGCGGTCGACGGCAGCGCCAAGGGACCGGAGGGCCGCTGGTTGAGGCTGTCCACCGCCACCGTGTACTTCGACCATCCGGTCCACGCCATGGCCGAGCACACCTTGAACATCGACCTGGCCGATCCGGCGGGGGGCCCGGGCGCCCGAGTCGGTATCGAACTGACGGCGGCTTCGGCCCGCCGCCTGATAGCGGCCGTGGAGGAGGCCCTGGCCTCGGTCCCGGCCGAGTTGTCCGCCTGAGCCGGCCGCCCAGGACGCCGTCGGGGGCTTGGTTAGGGTCGAGCTATGACGTCCGATGCCGGTCCGTTTCAGGGGATCAGAGTCCTCGACCTGTCCTCGGTGGTCATGGGGCCCTACGCCACCCAGTTACTGGCTGACTACGGCGCCGACGTAATAACCATCGAGGCGGCGGGAGGCGACACCAACCGGCGCATGGGAGGCGGACCTCATCCCGAGCTGACCGGGGTGGCTCTCAACCTCTTGCGTAACAAGCGCAACCTGGCCATCGACATCAAGGCGCCGGCCGGACGCCAGATCGTACTGGACTTGGCCCGCACCTCCGACGTGTTCGTGAGCAACCTGCGCCCGGGGCCTCTGGCGCGCCTCGGCTTGACCTACGAGGAGATCGTCGCCGTGCGGCCGGACATCGTCTATGCCACCGCCGCCGGTTTCGCCTCTGACTCCGACCGGCGTGACGATCCCGCCTATGACGACGTCATTCAGGCCGAGACCGGCCTGGTCGATCTGCTGCACCGCGTCACGGGCATGCCACAACTCATCCCCAGCCTGGTGGCCGACAAAGTCAGTGGCCTGACCCTGGCCTTTGCCATCTCCGCCGCCCTGTTGGAGCGGGCTCAGACCGGCCGGGGTCGGCGCATAAAGGTGGCCATGACCGAGGCGGTGCGGTCCTTCGTGCTGGTCGAGCACGGGGGAGCGGCCATGTCCGAGCCGGCCGCCGGTCCGGTCGGCTACCAGCGGGTCCTGACCCCGGCCCGCCAGGCTCAACGCAGTGCCGATGGATGGATCTGCATCTTCCCCTATCACCGCCGCCACCACGAAGCGCTGGCCGCCGAGGCCAAGTTGCTCGGTATCGATGTCGACGCCATTCCCCGTCCCCGGGACGACCCCTCCGGGCTGTACCAGCTGGTGGGGGCGGTCGCTCCCCGCCGGACCAACGCCGAATGGCTGGCCTGGTGCCGGGAGCGGGGGATACCGGCCGCGGCCGTGGCCACGCTGGAGGATCTGGTCGATGGGCTGGATCTGGCTGAGCACCCGGTGGCCGGGCCCTACCGGGTGGCGCCGCGGCCGGCCCGCTTTGAGGGACTGGATGAGGCCCCACCCCGGCCGGCGCCGCTGATCGGACAGGACACCGTGGATGTTTTGGCCGAGCTCGGTTATGGCCCGGAGCGGATAGCCCGCCTCCAGGCCGGCGGGGTCCTCCAGACTCCGGGTCTGGGTGCCGCCGCCCTGCCCGCCGATCCCGCCGCCGGCACCGTCCCCTGACTCGATAAATATGACAACTTGACCGTTTCTTTTAAATCATAGAAGATAGTGACCATCACCCGGCCAGAGCGGCTGGCCCCGGAGGAGTGGGAGCGATGGAGCATCTCGACGTGCTGGTGGTGGGGGCCGGGCTGTCCGGCGTGGGGGCCGGCGCCTACCTGGAGCGGGACTGCCCCTGGGCCACCTACGCCGTGCTCGAGGCTCGGGAGGACCTGGGTGGCACGTGGGACCTGTTCCGCTACCCGGGCATCCGATCCGACTCGGACATGTTCACTCTGGGCTACTCCTTTCGCCCCTGGCCGAATGCCGAAGCCATAGCCGACGGCCCCGCCATCCTGCAGTACATCAAGGACACGGCGGTCGAGACCGGGGTCATGGACAAGATCCGCTTCGGGCGCAAGGTGGTCAGCGCCGACTGGTCGAGCGCCGAGTCGCTCTGGCGGGTGACGGTCGAGGAGGTGGCCACCGAGCGCCGGGAGGAGCTGACCTGCGGCTTCCTCTATTCCTGTACGGGCTACTACCGCTACGACCATGGCTATCTGCCCGACTTCCCGGCCCGAGATCGCTTTGCTGGACCGGTCATCCACCCGCAGGAATGGCCCGAGGACCTCGACTATGTCGGTAGGGCGGTGGTGGTGATCGGCAGTGGGGCGACGGCGGTGACGATTGTCCCGGCCATGGCCGAGAAGGCCGCCCACGTCACCATGCTGCAGCGCTCCCCGACCTATATCGCCTCGATGCCGACCCAGGACCCGCTGGTCAACCTGTTGCGTCGGCTCCTTCCCGCCCAACTCTCGGATCCGATCATTCGCTGGTACAAGGCGCTCACCACCCAGGCCTTCTACCAGTTCAGCCAGCGCCGGCCCGAGATGGTCAAGCGCCTCTTGCGTCGCATGCTGGTCCGCCAGCTGCCGGCCGGTTACGACATCGACACCCACTTCAAGCCCCGCTACAACCCCTGGGATCAGCGCTTCTGCGCTGTTCCCGACGGGGATCTGTTCAAGGCGATATCCAGCGGATCGGTGGAGGTCGTCACCGACCGCATCGAGACCTTCACCGACTCGGGCATCCGCCTCGAATCCGGCCGGGAACTGGCTGCCGACATCGTGGTGGCCGCCACCGGCCTCGATCTCCTCTTCCTGGGCGGTATCTCCTTGAGCGTCGACGGCCTGGCCGTGGATGTTGCGCAAAAGCTGGCCTACAAGGGCATGATGCTCGAGGGTGTACCCAACCTGGCTATGGCGGTCGGCTACACCAACGCCTCCTGGACGCTCAAGTGCGACCTGACCTGCGATTACGTCTGCCGGCTTCTCAACCGCATGCGCGAGAAGAAGATGACCCGGGCGATGCCCGTCAATCGGGAACCTTCCATCACCACCCAGCCCCTCCTCGGGCTCACTTCCGGCTACGTCCTGCGCTCGGCCGACCGGATGCCGAAGCAGGGTTCGCGCCATCCCTGGCAAGTGCATCAGAGCTACCTCAAGGACTACCGCATCCTCAAGCGGAGCGATGTGGTCGATGATGCCCTGGAACTGAGCCGGCCGGCAGCCGAGCCGCTGGTGGCCGCCACCTCCTGATCAGCCGGAGGGCGCTGTGCCCTCGGGCGCCGGGCGCGCCCGATGCCGTCAAGTGGGGGCGCTACTGGCGAGGCGGGACGATGGTCACCGTGCCCTGGGCGGCGGCTACGGCCCGGTCCTCGTTGTCCACATCGATTCGGACCACCGCCGTCCGGCGGCTCATGGAGATGATGGTCGCCTCGGCCCGCACCGTCCCGGTCCGCACCGGGGCCAGGAAGTTGAGCTTGAACTCGGTGGTGGCCGCCCAGTAGCCGCGCTCGACGACGGTGTAGACCACCGCCCCCAGGACGTGATCGGCCAGAGCTGAGACGACGGCGCCGTGCAGGGCTCCGAAAGGGTTGAGCAACTCGTCCCGGACGTCCACCTCGGCCACCATCCGCCCGGCCCCGGCCTCCACCGTGCGGATGCCGAGATACTCCGGGATGCCGGCCATGGCCGCGCCGGCGCCCACCATTCCTTCGGCCACGGCGGGGTCGAAGGCGGGGAACTCAGGAGGGGGTAGGGGCAAGCGGGCTCAGGCCCGGCGGCCCAGGAAGTACAAGAGGCTGGTCTGGGCGTCGGCCCCGGCCGGCGGCTCGAGCTTGGGACCGAAGATCCCGGGCTGGCGGATCATGGAATCCATCGGCGTCATGGCCTCATGGACCCGTTGCACCGACTCGGGATCCAGCCCCTCGTCACCTCCTACGGCTCGGGCCAGGTCCCAGGTGTGGATCAGGATGTCCATGGAAACGAAGTTATCGAGCACCTGCCCGAGCGGCATCGGACCGACCGGCCCATCGACCACGGCCTCCATGGCTTTGGAATCTCCGGTGAGGGTCTTCATCTTCCCGAATACCTCGGACCACGCCTGCTTCGGGTCGTCCTGCGGGCCCATCGGGATGTTCTCCCCGCCGTTGATCGCGGAGATCAGCCGGCGGTGGTTGTCCACCACGTGGCTGACCACGTCCCGGGCTTTCCAGCCCTCGCAAGGGGCCTCGGCCGCCCAACGCCCGGCCGGGGCCGCCTGAACCCGGGCATCGAAGCCCCCGGCCACTTGGGCATAGCGCTCTTCGGTCTCACTCATGGGCGGAGCGTAGCCAGCGAAAGCCGAAAGTGCCTCGGAGCCTGGCGGGCTCAGGCCCCTTCTTCCTCCAGCAGGGTGTGGATACGGGCGATGCGGGTGTCCAGGTCGGCCAGGAAGTCGTCCATGGCCGCCCGTTTGGACACGACGATGGCCCGTAGCTCCTCCTGGAGGCGGAGGCCCTCGATCAACAGATCGTGGCGCTCGGCGTCCACGGTGGAGGCGTCGTAATAGGCCTGGCGTATCTCGCCTATCCGATCCTCCCGGGCCAGGACCACGGCTATCTCCTCCAGGTTGAGGCCGAGCAGGTTCTGCAGCTCGCGGATGTGGGCCACCCGTTCGAGGTTCTCCTCCGAGTAGCGGCGCAGGCCCCCGGGAGTGCAGGCCGGGGTGACCAGGCCGAGCTCCTGGTAGTAGCGCAAGGCCCGTTGGGAGACGCCGGCCCGCTCGGCGGCGGCCCCGATGCTGAGCAGCGGGACGGCGGCTGCAGCGGCCCCCTCGGGTGCCTCGGTGAGAGTCATCCCTGCGTCCGCACCAGGCCGGCGTCCTCGGCGGCCTCGGCGGCCTCGTTCACGCCCACCGCCGCCCCCATCTCGGCTGCCCCTGCGACCAACTCATCGCCCACCGGGGCGTTGGTGTGCATGTAGCGCCTGCCCCGCAGAGCGGAGGCGATGGCGGCCACGATGCTGGCGGCGGCGGCAAAGTCGAAGGCCAGGTGCAGGCCGTTGGCGAACGGCGCCTCGATCAGGTGCGGGAAGAAGGACCGTCCGGTGATGTAGGCGACCTGGCTGGAGCTCAGATGGGCCAGTGCTCCGGTGGGGCCCAGCAACTCCTTGACCGGGTTGTAGCCCAGGAAGGCGCTGAACAGGCTGCCGATCGGAGGTTCATTGGCCACCGTCCTGGCCGCGGCGGCGGGCACGCCCGCCGCGGTCAGACCGCTGAAGAGGTGGGTGGGCAGGGCCGAGGCCAGGCCCAGGGTGACGATGGTGAAGAACAGACCCATGGACAGCACCTGGGCCGAGTTCTGGAAGGTGTTGAGCATCCCGGCTCCGGCGCCGCGCTGCTCGGCGGGGAGGCTGTTCATGACCGCGGCCTGGTTGGGGGAGAAGAAAAGGCCCATGCCGACGGCAAAGAGGAAGACCAACAGGGCGAACCAGATGTAGCTGAAGTTCATAGGCAGCGTTTCGAGCAGCAGGAAGCTGACCGCCGACACGACCAGGCCGAGGGTGGCCAGGCCGCGGGCCCCGAAACGGTCGGACAGGATGCCGGACACCGGGCCCAGCAGGAGGAAGCCGAGGGTCAGCGGGATCATGTAGATGCCGGCCCACAGCGGGGTCTGGGCGAAGCTGTAGCCGTGCTGGGGCAGCCAGATCCCCTGCAGCCAGATGATGAGCATGAACTGCAGGCCGCCCCGGCCGAGGGCGGCCAGCAGGCCGGCGATATTGCCCGTGGTGAAGGCGCGGATCTTGAACAGGTTGAGCCGGAACATCGGCTCTTTCACCCTGGTCTCGATCCAGGCGAACAGGCCGAGCACGGCTATGCCGCCGAAGATCGCGGTCAGGACCTTCGGGTTCGTCCAGCCCGTGGGGTGGCCGCCGTAGGGGAGGAGGGAGTAGATGATGCCGGTAAGCAGGGAGACGAGGCCGATGGCAAAGGTGGCGTTACCCAGCCAGTCGATCTTGGCCGGAAGGCGGATGCCGCTGTCGCGCAGCTTGATGTAGGCCCACAGGGTGCCGAACAGCCCGAAGGGGACCGACACCAGGAAGACCAGTCGCCACTCGATCGGGGCCAGTACGCCGCCCAGGATGAGGCCGAGGAACGAACCGCTGACGGCGGCGATGCCGTTGATCCCCATGGCCTTGCCCCGTTCATGCTCGGGGAAGGCGTCGGTGAGGATGGCGGTGGAGTTGGCGAAGAGGAAGGCTCCGCCGACGCCCTGAAAGACGCGCATGATGATGATCCACAGCGCCCCGCCGACCCCGCTGATCCAGGTGATGGACAACAGGATGGAGAAGAAGGTGAACACCGCAAAGCCGAGGTTGTACATCTTCACCCGCCCGTAGATGTCGCCCACCCGCCCGAGGCTCACCACCAGCACGGCGGTGACGAGCAGGAAGCCCATGAACACCCACAGGAAGTAGGAGGTGTTGGACGGGGTGAGGGGGTTGAGGTTGATCCCCCGGAAGATGTTGGGCAGCGAGATCAGCAGGATCGACTGATTGATGGTGACCATGAGGACACCGAGGGTCGTGTTGGACAGGGCGATCCACTTGTAGGGGATGCCCCGCCGGCCCGTATCGGCGGTGGCGAGCATCCCCGCACCTTACCGGACTCTCACGTCAACGTTAACTTCGGCACGAGATCAGATTGCCGCCTCCGGCGACGTGACCTTCGCCACGGCCGGTCAGTCCGGGACGTTGGCCTCCAGCTCGTCCAGCCAGGCCCGGGAGCTGGCGTCGCTGGGCGCTCGCCAGTCCCCCCGGGGCGAGAGCGAGCCGCCCGAGCCCACCTTGGGGGCGTTGGGCAGGGCCGAGCGCTTGAACTGGCTGGTCTGGATGAAACGGTGCAGGAACACCCTCAACCAGGACTTGATGATGGCCAGGTCGTACTCATGGCGGCGCTCGGCGGGGAGCAGGTCGGGCCAGGTTCCGGTGGTGCGGTCGCCCCAGGCGTTATGCGCCAGGTAGGCGGTGCGGCTGGGCAGGTACCCGAAGCGGAGGGTGTAGTAGAGGTTGAAGTCCTGCAGTTCGTAGGGCCCCACCTTGGCTTCCGAGCTCTGGATGGCCCCGCCCTCCCCGGCCGGCACCAGCTCCGGGGAGATTTCGGTGGCAAGGATGTCCCGCAGGACCTCCTTGGCCGGCTCCCCGACCTCACCGGTGTCGAGGACCCAGCGGATCAGATAGGAGATGAGGGTCTTGGGGACCGAGGCATTGGGGTTGTAGTGGGACATCTGGTCCCCGACCCCGTAGGTGCACCAGCCCAGGGCCAGCTCGGAGAGGTCGCCCGTTCCCACCACCAGGGCGTCGTGGAGGTTGGCGAGGCGGAACAGGTGGGAGGTCCGCTCCCCGGCCTGGACGTTCTCGTAGGTGAGGTCATAGACGGCCTGGCCCTCGGCGGCCGGATGGCCGAGGTCGGAGAGCATCTGCGACGCCGAGGGCCGGATGTCGATCTCCTCGGCGCTGACCCGCAGTGCTGCCATGAGCCGGTGGGAGTTGGACAGGGTGGCCGCCGAGGTGGCGAAGCCGGGCAGGGTGTAGGCGAGCACGTTCTCTCTCGGCAGGCCGAGGCGATCGGCCGCCTTGACCGCCACGATGAGGGCCTGGGTCGAGTCCAGCCCCCCGGACACGCCGATGACCATCTTTTCGATGCCGGTGGCAGCCAGGCGGCTGGCCAGACCCTGGACCTGGATGTTGTAGACCTCCGAGCAGCGCTCGGCCAGACCATCCGGGTCGGCCGGCACGTAGGGGAAGCGGGCGATGGGCCGGCGCAGCTTCACCTCTTCGGCGGGGACGTCGAGTTCGAAGCGAACCCGGCGGAAGGACCGGATTCGTTCGCCCTGGTCGTGGCCGGCGTCGGTGAAGCTGGTCAGGCTCATCCGGTCGGCCATGAGCCGGCCGAGATCGACATCGGCGGTGACCAACTGCGACTCGGTCGAGAAGCGCTGGCTCTCGGCCAGCAGATCCCCGTTCTCACAGATGAGGCCATGGCCGTCCCAGGCCAGGTCGGTGGTGGACTCACCCGTGCCGGCGGCTGAATACATGTAGGCGGCCAGGCAGCGGGCCGACTGGGACTGGCACAACAGGCGCCGGAAGGACGCCTTGTCCACCACGATATTGGAGGCCGAGAGGTTGGCCAGCACGGTGGCCCCCGCCATCGCCCCCCAGCTGGAGGGGGGAGTGGGGACCCAGGCGTCCTCGCATAGCTCGAAGTGGATGGCCAGGCCATCCACGTCGGCGCACTCGAAGATGAGGTCGGACCCGAAGGCCGCGTCCTGCCCGCAGACCTGGACCCGCTCGACCAGCGCGTCCCGGGCGGCGGCAAACTGCCTCTTCTCATAGAACTCGCGGTACGTAGGCAGATAGCTCTTCGGCACCACGCCGAGGATCTGGCCGCGGTGAACGACCACGGCGCAGTTGTAGAGGGCGCTGCCCACCCGCAGCGGGGCGCCGACGGCCAGCACCGGCATCAGGTGCGAACTGGCCGCCACCACCGCGGACAGCGCCGATGTCACCGCCTCCAGCAGCGCCCCTTGATGGAACAGATCATCGATGGAATAGCCGGACAGACCCAGCTCGGGGAAGATGCACAGCGCAGCCCGGTCGTCGGAGGCCTGTTGGGCCAACTCCAGGGTCTGGGCCACGTTGAAAGCCGGATCGGCCACCCGCACGGTGGGGATGCCGAGGGCCAGGCGGACGAAGCCGTGGCGGTACATGGAACCGAAGGGCAGTTCCGACCGGATCACGCCAGCACCGCCTCGGCCACCTTGTTGACGGCCTCGGCTATGCCGGCACAGACCTCCGGGCTGTAGCCGGCGGCCACCACGATGATGCCGGAGCGGGCCACCAGCTCCTCGGTCCGAGGACACATGCCCATGCGGTAGTCGATGGTGCACGGGTGCTCGGAGCAGTTCCACGGCCCGCCCTTGCCCGAGGCGGTGCGCTTGTCCAGGATGGACTCGGTGGCATAGACGGGCCGGCCCCGGTACATCTGCCCGGCCGGCACGTTCTCAGCTATCAGAGCGCGGGCGAAGCGCTTGGCCACCTCCCGGTCAGGCAGGAAAACGTGGATGGACGATCCGCCGTCACCATCGGGATCCGGCATGCGCCGGAAGTCGAGTCCGGGGCGGTCCTCGATGCCGGCCCGGATGCGGGTCCAGTTGGCCCGCTGGGACGCCAGCAGCCCGTCGAGCCGGGAGAGCTGCACGCCGGCTATGGCCCCGGCTATCTCGGTCATGCGCAGGTTCTCGCCCACGAAGGCGGGCACCTCGTCCGTGCCCCGCTCTGACCCCTGGCTGGTGACGAACTGGCCGCCCTGGTCCTGGTAGCGGGCGGCCCGCAGCCAGAGGGTGTGGTCATCGGTGGTGACGAGCCCGCCCTCTCCGGCGGTGACGTTCTTCTCCAGCTGGAGGGAGAAGGCGCCCAGGGCTCCGAAGGAGCCGAGGGGACGGCCCTTGTAGGAGGCCCCCATCGACTGAGCGGTGTCCTCCAGCAGGGGAACGCCGGCCCGGTCGGTCACGGCCAGGATGGGGTCGAGGTCACATGGCCCGTTCTCCAGGTGCACGGCCATGACCGCGGCGGTCCGCTCGCTGATGACATCGCCCAACCGGGTCGGGTCCAGACCCAGAGTGTCGTCTATCTCCCCGAAGACCGGCACGGCCCCCATGCTCACCACCGCGTTGACGCTGGCGATGAAGGTGAAGGCCGGCACCACCACCTCGTCCCCGCAGCCCACCCCCAGGGCAGCCAGGGCCACCCGCAGCGCGGCCGTGCCCGAGGAGGTGGCCACCGAGTAGGCGGTACCCAGCCGTTCGGCCGCGGCCCGCTCGAAACCTTCCACCTTGGCCCGCAGATCGGGTCCGTAGTAACGGAACAATGACCGGCTCTCCAGCACCTCGAGGACGGCCTTGCGCTCCTCGTCACCGAGCAGAGACACGCCCTTGCCGGTCTCGGGCTGACGGGCCAGCACCGGAGTACCGCCGTCGATGGCCAGCGTGGCGGGGATGGGAGACCTCCTCTACCCGGTCCGGCCGGGCCGGATCACTGCTCATAGCATGCCCCCTCGTGACCGACCCCATGGCATCCGTTCCCGTTCTGGCCGGCGCCGCCAAGGTCGACATCACCCCGCCGGTCGGCCTGCCCATGGGCGGCTACGGCGCCCGATCGGAACGTTCGCGCGGCATCCTCGACCCTCTGCACGCCCGGGTGGCGGTGCTCTCCGATGGCACCGGTGAGATAGCCGTGATCGTGTGCGACCTGCTCGGGGTGGGCTCCGAGCTGGTGGCCGAAACCCGCCGGCGGGTGGAGGAGCGAGCCGGCATACCGCCCGAGCGGGTGATGGTGGCCGCCACCCACACCCACTCCGGGCCGGCCGGCCTGCGCTTGCGCGACGCCCCCGAGTTCGTCGTCCTCACCGCCGCCAAGCTGGCCGGAGCCGTGGCCATGGCCCGGGGCAACGCCGTGCCCGTGCTCCTGGAGGCAGGCAGCGTTGAACTCGGCTCCATCAGCCTCAACCGGAGGGACCCCGCCGGGCCCATTGAGAACAGGCTGCGGGTCCTGGTGGCCGACCCCGGGCGGGACCAGCCGCCCGTGTTCACCCTGGTGTCCTATGCCTGCCACTCCACCGTGCGCGATCACGAAAACCTCGAATACTCGGCCGACTGGCCCGGGGCCATGGCCCGCAGCCTGGAGCGGAACGTGGGGGGGACCGCCATCTATCTGCAGGGCGCCGCCGGTGACATCAACCCGGTGTGGTCGGCCCACGACCACACCGAGGTCGAGCGGGTGGGCGGGATCGTGGGGGCGGCCGCCACCCGGCTGGCCCTGGAGATGCGGCCGTTGGCCAACGGTGGCCAGTGGTCGGCCAATCTGAGCTGGTCGGAAGACGTGGAGGTTCCCGCCACCGGGGTGCTCCTGCGCGGCGTGGGTCTAGACGGGGTCGTGTCCCGTCTCGACGTCGACCGCCGGGTCCGCCCGCCGGTGGGCGAGACCGATGCCGAACTGGAGAGGCTGCGGGCCGAGGTCGGCGCCCCGGGGGTGGCCCTCGAGAGAGGCCGTCGCTTGCGGGCCCGCATCAACGAACTCGACGTGGTGCGCCAGTGGGGCCTGGCCGAACTACGGGCCGGCACCCAGGCGGTCGAGGTCCAGGCCCTGCGGGTTTCGGATGAGTGTGCCTTCGTGTCCCTGCCCGGGGAGTTCTTCGTGGAGACAGGCCGGGACGTGGCTGCCCGCAGCGGTCTGGGCTTTCCTCTTATAGCCGGCTACGCCAACGGCTCGGTCGGCTACGTCCCCCCGGTCGGCCAGTACCCCGAGGCCGGCTACGAGGTGGGCATGACCCAGTTCGGACCAGGGGCGGCCGAGGCCGTGGCCGACGCCGCCGTCGCCGCGGTGGCTTCCCTGTACCACTGACGCCCGCCCGCCGCACCGGGTACGGTCCCGGGCATGGCCAACTCCCAGGACCGCGTCATCCAGGCGGTCAATGTCATCCATCGCAGCATCTTCACCGCCTCCAACGGGGTGGTGGCGGGCAAGCTCCTCGGGATGCCGGTGGTCAAGCTGACCACCACCGGGCGCAAGAGCGGCCGGCCCCGCACCACCATGCTCACCTCCCCGGCCAAGGACGGGGACAACCTGGTCCTGGTGGCGTCCTACGGCGGCTCGCCCAAGCACCCTGACTGGTTCCTCAATCTGCGGGACAAGCCCGAGGTAGAGGTCATGACCCGGGGCTTCAAGGGCCGGCGCCACGCCCGCATCGCCACTGGCGAGGAGAAGGCCCGCATCTGGCCCGGCCTGACCACCCGCCACAAGAACTACGCCGGCTATCAGGAGAAGACGAGCCGGGACATCCCCCTCGTCATCCTGGAACCGGTGGACTGAGGCCGGAGTCGACCGTGGTTACGAAAACGCCGGCTGGCATCAGCATCGAGCTCCTGGAGCTGGATCGGCGCACCCTGGATGAGATCGCGGTGGTGGCCACCGAGGCCTTTGCCGATGATCCCTTCTTCGTCTTCCTGATGGCCAACGAGCGGATCCGCCGCCGGGCCCTGGGCATCTTCTTCCGGGCCATGGTGGGCGAGAGCCGTCCCGGCGCGGTGGTGCACGGCGCCCGGGACGCGTCAGGACGCCTGGTCGGGGTGGCCGCCTTCGTCCGCCCCGGAGCCTGGCCACTTTCCATCGGGGCCCAGGTCCGACAGCTGCGCAGCGCTCTGGTGGCCATGATTCCCCGGCCCCGGGCTCTCGTCTACGGCGCCCGCTACCTGTTCGCCATCGAGGGCATCCACCCCAAAGAGGAGATGTGGTACCTCCAGCTGCTGGCCGTTGACCCCTCGGCGCAGCGCGGTGGCATCGGTGGCGCCCTCCAGGAGCAGGTCTACCCCCAGGCCGACCGGGACGGGTTGGTTTCCTATCTGGAGACCCAGAAGGAAGCCAACCTGGCCTACTACCGGCGCTTCGGTTACGAACTCGACCGGGAGCTTCACCCGGTCAAGAACGGGCCGCCGCTTTGGACCATGCGCCGGGAGCCTCGGCCCCCGGAGGATTGAGCGTGGCTTCCACGCCTGGCATCGCCGGCGCCATTCCGGGACGCGGTGGGCCCGATGGCGGCCTTCTGGCTGGGGCCCGCCATCTCCTGCTCGACGCCGAGGGCACCCGCATCCACGCCGTGGAGATGGGGGAGGGGCCGTTGGTGCTCCTCGTCCATGGTTTCCCCGAGTCGTGGTACTCGTGGCGCAACCAGTTGCCGGTGCTGGCGGAGGCCGGCTTCCGGGCCGTGGCCATCGACGTGCGCGGCTACGGGCGTTCCTCCCAGCCGGCGGCGGTGGAGGAGTACCGCATGGTCCGTCACGTGGCCGACAACGTCGGTGTCGTGCACGCCCTGGGCGAGACCAGCGCCGTCATCATCGGCCACGACTGGGGCTCGCCCATCGCCTGGAGCTCGGTGCTGCTGCGCCCTGACCTGTTCCGGGCCCTGGGTCTGTTATCGGTGCCCTACTCGCCCTATGGGGGAACCAATCCCCTCGACGCCTACCGGCTGATGGGCGGGGACGATGAGTTCTACATCGCCTATTTCCAGGAGCCGGGTCGGGCCGAAGCGGAGATCGAGCCCGAGGTGCGCCGGTGGATCCTCGGCTTCTACTTCACCGCCTCAGGCGATGCCCCTCCCCCCGAAGGCGGCGGCATGGCCATCGTGGCCCGGGGAGGAAAGCTGTGCGACCGCTTCGTGATCCCTGAATCGATGCCGGAGTGGATGACCCAGGCCGACCTCGACTTCTACGCCGGGGAGTTCGAGCGCACCGGCTTGACCGGCGGGCTCAACCGCTACCGCAACGTCGAGCGCGACTGGCACGACCTGGCCGGCTTCCGCCGCATGCCCATCACCGCCCCTTCCATCTTCATCGGCGGTGACCGCGACGGGCCCACCGCCTGGGGCCGCCGATCCATCGACGCCTTCGGCGGCACCCTGCCGGGCCTGCGCGGCTCGCACATCCTGGCCGGCGCCGGACACTGGACCCAGCAGGAGCGGGCCGAAGATGTCAACCGGCTGCTGGTGGAGTTCCTCCACTCGCTTTAGTAGCTACTGGATGGACATGGCGGCGCGGTCCTCCCGCTCCGGGTCGCGCCAGGCTCGCCCGGCCGCCTCGATCACCACTCTCTCCAGCGAGCCGGGGGTGATCTCGAAGCGTCCCTCGTAAGAGGGACTCACGGCCGGACCCCTCTGGTAGCCGACGGTGAAACCGTGCATGCCAAAGGTGATGAGGTGGGTGCGCGGAATATGGCCCTGGCCGACGGGGACATCCCCGTAGTAGAGGTCGATGTCGCCCTGGAAGGCCCCGGTGGCGGTGAACTCGATGCGCGCCGTCACCGGTCCGGGCGGAAGGGGCACCTCGGCCGAGACCGTGGTCAGGGCCGCGCCGAGGAAGTTGTAGACGTAGTGCAGGCGCCCGTCCTTCACCCAGGTGGCCCAGCCCCCGGCGTTGGAGCCCTGGGTGGCGATGACACCCTCCATGGTTCCCGACTCGGGGACGTGCAGCTCGGCCAGTAGACGCCACGACCGGTTGCGCAGGTTGGGAGCCAGGGTCTCGGGCAGGCTGGCCATGCCCGGACGGAACTCGAAGCGCTCCCTTCGCCAACGATTGTCCATGCCG
>DATLUK010000178.1:0-5507 GCA_035533195.1 Acidimicrobiales bacterium
GCCGTCCGGGACAACCAGGTCGAGGCCGGCGGCGTAGGTGCCCTCCTCGGCGGAGTAGGCGAAGAAGCCGGCCCAGTCGAGCTGGTTCTCCTCCAGGAAGGCCAACAGGGCGTCGTGGTCCTCCTCCGTCTCCCCCGGATAGCCCACGATGAAGGAGGAACGCAGGGCGGCGTCGGGGTATTCGGTCCGGATGGCGGTGATCCGTTCGGTGAAGCGAGAGCCGTCGCCCCACCGCTTCATCCTCCGCAGGAGAGGGCGGGAGACGTGTTGGAGGGACAGGTCGAAGTAGACGACACCGGTTCGGCCGATGGTGTCGACCAGCCGGTCGGTCAGCTCCGATGGGTAGAGGTAGAGGAGCCTGACCCGGTCGACCCGTTCGGCCACCAGATCGACCAGACGGTGGATGTCACCGGGGCGGCCCTCGTCCCGTCCATAGGAGGCCAGGTCCTGCGCCACCAGGACGATCTCCCTGGCCCCCAGAGCGTCGACCTCGGCCAGGATCGACTCGATGGAGCGGGACCGCTGCCTACCCCGGAAGGAGGGGATGGCGCAGAAACCGCAGGCCCGGTCGCAGCCCTCGGCCACCTTCAGATAGGCCCAGGGGGCGGTAGCGGCCGGGCGAGGCAGTTCCAACAGGTCGATACGGGCCCGGTCCCGCTGGCGGGCATTGGAGCGCCGGGCCGAGAGGCTCACCTGCACGGCATCGGTGGCACCGGCGGAGGCGACGCCCGCGACCGAGGCGGTGCCCGAGCTGGAGGCGGTGCCCGAGCCGGAGGGGGCACCAAGAAGGGACGCTCCGAACGGGGCCACCAGATCCACCTCGGGCAGGGCGGCGGCCAGGTCGGCGCCGTAACGCTCGGCCATGCAGCCGGTCACGACCAGGCGGGAGCCACTGCGCCGCTCGTCATCAAGGGCCAGGATGGTGTCGATCGACTCCCGCCGAGCCGGCTCGATGAAGGCGCAGGTGTTGACCACCACCAGGTCGGCATCCCCCGGCCCGTCAGCGGGGATCATGCCCTCGGCGGCCAGAACACCAGCCAGCTTGTCCGAGTCGACCTGGTTCTTGGGGCAGCCGAGAGTCTCCAACCAGTAGCGCTCGGCCATAACGAAATGCTACCGGGCGGGTCCTCGCTCCCCAGCCGGCCGGAGCGGCCGGGCCGGCCGGGCCGCCGGTCGGGCCCAGCCAGCTCAGCCGCCATCGACCACCAGGCCCTCCCGGTCGGCGTCCAGAACCAGGCAGCGTCCGGGGAGGGAGAGTTCGGCCAGCAACTCTTCGCCCCGTCGGCAGAGGGCCTGAGCCCCGGCGGACGGGATCATCCCCACGATGGTCGGCCCGGCCCCGGACCAGCAGGCGGCCAGGGCCCCGGACGCCACTAGGCCCGCCATCAGCGGCGCCGCCTCTGGAAAGAGGGCCTGGCGGTAGGGCTGGTGGAGCCGGTCCTCGGCCGCCTCGGACCGCAGGCGGTGATGGTCGGCCAGCCCGACCAGGAGAAGGGGAAGGCGGCCGAGGTTGAACCGGGCATCGGCGTGGGACACCTCGGCGGGCAGGGCCCGGCGGGCCTCCTCGGTGGCCAGATGCCGATCGGGCACAACGGCCACGAACGCCAGGTCGAGATCGAGGCTCAGGCTCTCCACCAGCGGTTCCCCCCCGATCAGGGTGGCGGCCACCAGACCTCCATAGACGGAGGCGGCGGCATTTTCCGGGTGGCCGTCGAAGCGGGAGGCGACGGCATGGGCCCTCAGGCGGTCAGCGCCGGCGGCGCCGGCCGCCGCCGCCGCCAAGGCGGCCGAGGAACCCAGGCCGCGGCCCACCGGGATGTCGGAGTGAACCCGGATGGACACCCGATCATGGCCGAGGATGTCCCGGGCCACTCGGGCGGCCAGATGCGACCCGTCGGTCGGGAGGTCCGACCCCTCTCCCGACGCCGTGACCGACAGGGCCCCGGCCGGTTCGATCTCCACCTCGACCCATAGCGACAGGGCCAGGGCCAGGGTGTCGAAACCCGGACCCAGGTTGGCCGAAGAGGCAGGTGCTCGGGCGCGCATGGCGGCTGGCAAGCTATCCGCCGGCAGGAAGCAGTCCGGGCTGGCCGCTCAGCGCGATTCGAGCTCATCCACGGTCATGAGCACGGCTCGGGCCTTGGACCCCTCCGACGGACCGACCACGCCCCGCTGTTCGAGCAGATCCATTATCCGGCCGGCCCGGGCGAAACCGACCCTCAGCTTGCGCTGGAGCATCGACGTGGATCCCAGTTGGGAGCGGACGACCAGTTCCATGGCGGCGTCTAGAAGGTCATCGTCGTCATCTTCACCGAAGGTTCCGTTGCCTCGGCCGACGGCGTCGGAGTCCTCGCCCTCAACGCCTTCGACGTAATTGGGCTGGGACTGGCGTCGCCAGTGGGCCACGACGGCGCGAACCTCGGCTTCGCTCACCCACGGGGCCTGGATGCGGCGGGGCACCGAGGACGACGCGGTCAGGAGTAACAGATCACCCTTACCGATCAAGCGCTCGGCGCCGGGCTGGTCGAGGATGACGCGGCTGTCGGCCAGAGAGGAGACTGAGAAAGCCAGACGGGACGGGACGTTGGCCTTGATCACGCCGGTGATGACATCCACCGACGGGCGTTGGGTGGCGATGACCAGGTGGATGCCGACGGCGCGGGCCATCTGGGCTATGCGGCAGATGGAGTCCTCCACGTCGCGGGCGGCCACCATCATGAGGTCGTTGAGCTCGTCCACCACGATGAGGATGAATGGCAGGCGCTGCCACTGGCGTTCCTCACCCGGGGCGCTGCGCAACTCGTTGCGGTCGAAGGCCTGGTTGTAGCCGGTGATGTCGCGAACGCCGGCCTCGGCCAGGAGGTCGTAGCGACGCTCCATCTCGTGCACGGCCCAGGACAGGGCGTTGGCGGCCCGTTTTGGGTTCACCACCACCTGGGTCAGGAGATGCGGAAGACCGTTGTACTGGCCCAGCTCGACCCGCTTGGGATCGACCAGGATCATGCGGACCTGGTCGGGTGTGGCCCGCATCAGGATGGAGGTGACCATGGAGTTGATGCAGGAGGACTTGCCCGCCCCGGTGGCCCCGGCAATGAGTAGATGGGGCATGGCTGCCATGTTCTCCATGACGGCCCGTCCGGCGATGTCACGGCCCATGGCCACATCGAGTGGATGGGTGGCCCGCCTGGCCTCATCGGTGCCGAGGATGTCGGCCAGGGCCACCAGCTGACGCTGGCGGTTGGGCACTTCCACACCGATGGCAGACCGGCCGGGGATCGGGGCCAGGATGCGCACATCATGGGACGCCATGGCGTAGGCGATATCCCGGTTGAGACTGGTGACCCGGGCCACCTTGACCCCGGGGCCGAGCTCGAGCTCGTAGCGGGTGACCGTAGGACCGATGGTCATGCCGACCACCTTGGTCTCCACCCCGTGACCGGCCAGGGCCGCCTCCAGGGCCTGGCCGCCGGCCTCGATCAGCCGGCGGTCGTGGACCAGGGCCCGGGATGGCTTGAGCACGCTGCTCGGGGGCAGCTTCCAGACCGGGGGCTGGGCGGCCGGTCCCAGGTCGATGGCCAGCTGGACGGCCCGACCGGCGCCCGCCTCGACCAGCTGACCAACGGATCCAGCCGGCCCGTGGTCACCACTGGGGTTGGTGCCGGCGTCGTCCCCGGGGTCGAGGTCATCCGAGCCGTGGAGGCCGTCGCGACCGTCGGAGCGGTCGTGGCCCGCCAGGCTGTCCCCGGCGGGCTCACCGGGGTCGCCCAGGGAGTGACCGAAGCCTCCGGGCCCGGAGGCTTCGGTCCCGCCCTTGTCCGAGTTCTTGTCCGCGCCCGCGTCCTCGGCCGCCCTCGACCCGACCACCGCGGCCACGCTGGCGGCAGTCCAACGGGCCGCCCGCCAGCCGAGGCCTCCCAGGACGGCGCCGGCCCGCAGGAGCGCCTGGACCGAGGTCGAGGTCAGCACCATCCCTCCAATGGTCCCGACCAGGATGAGAACCACGGCCGCGCCCCAGGAGGCGACCACCATCCGCAGTCCGCCACCGAAGAGGGCCCCGAACCAGCCTCCGGCATGGCGGAGAGCCGCGGTGGGAGCGGCCACCGTGGCCGGGCCGTTGGCCAGGTGGGCCAGGCCGGCCAGGCTCAGGAGGGGGAGGGCAGTCCCAACAACCGAACGGACCACCGCGCTGCGGGGGTTGTCCGGGCGGAGCAGGGCCATCCCGACCCAGGCCAAGGCCAGGGGCACCAGCAGACGGGCCACACCCAGTAGATCCCCGAAACCGAGGTTGAGGGCCCGGCCGACCGGACCGGACAGGTTCAGGTAGGTCCCGAGCCCGCTGAGCAGGGCTCCCAGCAGGAAACCGATCCCCAGTGCGGCCCGGCCATGGCGCTCCAGGTGCGGGGCGAGGGCGTCGGCCAGCCGCTCGGACAGGCCCGGACCGGGCGCGGACCGGGTCGGGCGCCGGCGGGCGGACGGGCGTCCCTTTCCGGCCGGCCGGCGGGAGCGACCGGAGCCGGATCCCCCCAGGCCTCCACCCTGGGTCGGGCGACCCCTGGAGCGGGTCGGAGCCCGGCGCGCCGCACTACGGGTGGATGTCACAACAGCCACAACCGTAACAGCAGCAACAGGGCCGGCCCCGGCATTGACGGCGGGCTTAGGACCCGGCCTCAGGCCTCCATGCCCACAGTCGGCCTCAGGCCTCCATGCCCACAGTCGGCCTCAGGCCTCCATGCCCACAGTCGGCCTCAGGCCTCCATGACCACGGGCACGATCATCGGCCGGCGACGGGTCCGCTCGTGGACCAGCCGGCCGATGGCGGAACGCACCCGGCGCTTGACCGCCTCGGGGTCATCGGCGGCACCGTCGCGGAAGGTCTCGGCTACGGCCGTGCGGACCACAGCCCGGGCCTCGTCCAGCAGAGGCTCGGCCTCGGAGGCGTGCACCCAGCCCCGGGTGATGACCTCGGGCCCGGTGAGGATCTCCCCGGTGCTCACGTCCAGTCCGACGATGACCACGATGACGCCCTCTTCGGCCAGCACCCGGCGGTCCCGCAGGACGCCGTGGCCCACGTCGCCCACGATTCCGTCCACGTACAGGTAGCCGGCGGGCACCTGACCGCTGAAGTCGATGCCGCCGTCGGTGACGGTGATCACATCCCCGTCCTCACAGAGGAGGATGCGGTCCGGGTCGAGGCCCATGTCCTGGGCCAGGCGGGCGTGGTGGTGGAGATGGCGGTACTCCCCGTGCACGGGGACGAACCACTGGGGCCGGGCCACGCTCTGGAGGATCTGCAGCTCCCGGCGCATGGCATGGCCGCTCACATGGACCTCGGCCAGGCCGGAGTGGACGACCTCGGCTCCCCGCCGATGGAGTCCGTCGATGACCCGGCTCACGGCCGACTCGTTGCCGGGGATGGCATGGGCACTGATGATCACGATGTCATCGGGACCGACCTTCACCCACTTGTTCTCCCCGGCGGCCATGAGGGCGAGGGCCGACATGGGCTC
>DATLUK010000179.1:0-3549 GCA_035533195.1 Acidimicrobiales bacterium
CAAGTTCCTGGCCGTATTCAGCACCAACCTGGACGAGTTCTTCGGGGTCCGGGTGGCCGGCCTCAAGTCCCGCCAGGAAGCCGGCCTCGGCCCCGGACCGGACACGGGCACCCCGACCGAACAGCTGGCCGCCATCCGGGCTCGAGCCGAGGAGCTGGTGGGGCGCCAGTCGGCTCTGTACCTGAAGGAGGTCAAGCCCCGGCTGGAGGAGGCCGGCATCCAAATCCTCGACGGGATGCCGGACGATCCTGCCGACCGTAAGTACCTCGACCGGCTCTTCGAGGACAACATCTTCCCGGTCCTGACCCCGCTGGCCGTGGACCCGGGACACCCGTTCCCCTACATCTCCAACCTCTCGCTCAACCTGGCCATCTTCGTGGTCAACCCCGAAAACGGTGAGCGGCGCTTCGCCCGGCTCAAGGTCCCCCCGGTCCTGCCCCGTTTCCTGGCCCTCCCCGACCAGATCCGCTTCGTCCCCCTGGAGGCGGTCATAGCCGCTCACCTCGACCGGCTCTTCGCCGGCCTGGAGATCGAATACACCGTCGCCTTCCGGGTCACCCGGAACATGGACCTGGCCGCCAGCTCAGATGAGGAAGCCGAGGATCTCCTCGAGGCGGTGGAGATGGAGTTGCGTCAACTGCGCTTCGGTGACGCCGTGCGCCTGGAAGTCCCCTCCGACGTTCGGGACGACGTCCTGGATCTGCTGCTGAGGGAACTCGCCCTCACCGCCGAAGACGTATACCGCATCGATGCCCCCCTTGATCTTGGTGGACTCTGGGAGGTATACGGACTGGACCGCCCGGATCTCAAGTACGAGGCCCTTCCGCCGGTTACGCCGAGCGCCTTCGAGGGAGTGGATGGCGAGCCGGCGGACGTCTTTGCCGCCATGCGCGAGGGCGACATCCTCGTCCATCACCCTTACGAGTCCTTCGCCATGACGGTGCAGGAGCTGTTCCGCCAGGCCTCCACCGATCCCGCCGTGATGGCCATCAAACTGACGCTCTACCGCACCTCGGGCGACAGTCCGATCGTCAAGTCGCTGATCCGGGCGGCCGAGCGGGGCAAGCAGGTGGCGGTGCTGGTAGAGCTCAAGGCCCGCGGCGACGAGCAGGCCAACGTGGCCTTCGCCCGGGCCATGGAGGAAGCCGGCATCCACGTGGTCTATGGCCTCATGGGCCTCAAGACCCACAGCAAGGTGGCCATGATCGTGCGCCAGGAGGAGACGGGCATCCGTCGCTACTGCCACGTGGGCACGGGCAACTACAACCCCAGCACAGCCCAGATTTACGAGGACCTCGGTCTGTTGACCGTCGACCCCGGCCTGGGCGCCGATCTGACCGACCTGTTCAACTTCCTGACCGGATACAGCCGCCAGTCCCAATACCGGAAGTTGCTGGTGGCGCCGGTCACGCTGCGCCGCCGCCTGATCGAACTCATCAACGAACAGGCGGACAAGGGCCTGGACGGCCGCATCGCCATGAAGCTCAACCACCTGGTCGACCCGGAGCTGATCGAGGCGTTCTACCGGGCCTCGGGTCAGGGGACCCGCATCGAGATCGTGGCCCGGACCCGCTGCTCGTTGCGCCCGGGAGTGCCCGGCCTGTCCGACCACATCAGCGTGCGATCCATAGTCGGGCGCTTCCTCGAGCACTCCCGCCTCTTCGTCTTCGGGGACCGGGGTTCACCGGACTCCCACTGGTTCATGGGCTCGGCCGATCTCATGGAGCGCAATCTCGACGGACGCGTCGAGGTGCTCCTCAAGGTCGAGACTCCCGCCGAACAGGCCCGCCTCCGCAGGATCATCGAGGTCGAGTTGTCCGACCGGACCATCGCCTGGCACCTCGGCCCCGACGGGTCCTGGACCTATCGGGGAGGACCCGAGCGGGTGTCGGCCCAGGACGTCCTGGCCGTGGACGCCTGGCGGCGCAGCCACCCGGGCCGACCCGACCCGGTACGACTGCACGGGCTGGCACCGACCCCCGAAGCTGCCGACCGGGCCGCGTCGTGAACGACCCGCCCGGACCGGTGGGCTGGAGCCACCGAGACCACCAACGGCCCGGCTGGTGATGGCCCCCCTCGAGAGGGAGCTCAAACTCAACGTCAGCCGGGACTTCCATCTCCCCGACGTGACCACCGTGCCCGGCCTGTCCATGGTGACCAAGCCGGAGAAGATCCTGGTGGCCAGCTATTACGACACCAGCGGCCTGGACCTGGCCCGATGGGGGGCGACCCTGCGCTATCGGGCCACAACAGGGGGGTCAGGCGAATGGACGGTCAAGCTGGAACCACCTGGCTCGGCCAGATCGAAGGAACCAGAAGACCCGGCCGACGAGGCAGCCACCACCGACCGGTACGAGATCGAGTTCGAAGCGGGCCCGGGCCGGGTGCCGCGCCGGGCGTTGGAGCTCACCAGCGGCCTGCGCCGGGGTCGCCCTCTGGCGGTGGTGGCCGAACTCACCACCGTGCGCCGAGCCCATCTCATCCTCGACCCTGACGGCCACCAGCTGGCCGAGATGGACGACGACACCGTCGAGTTCGTAACCATGACCGACCCGGCCCGCCGGGGCGCCTTCCGGGAGATCGAGGTCGAACTCCTCACCGCCCCACCCGGCGCCGGCGCCTCGACTGGGGTGGATGACGGACACGACCGAGCTGACGGGGTAGCTGAGTCGGGCTGGACCCGCGCGCTGTACTCCTTGCTGTCGGCCTCGGGGGCCAGGCGCAACGACGGCACCCCCAAGCTGATGCGGGCCCTAGGGGTGGTTCCACCTCCCCTGCTCGGGTCGCCCCCGATCTCCGACTCGGCCCCGTTGTCCGAGTTGGTCTCGGCCACGGTGGAGGCCGGCCTGCATCGTTTGCTGCGTCACGAGGTCGGAGTCCGCCTAGGCGGGGACATCGAGGATGTCCACCAGTGCCGGGTGGCGACTCGGAGGCTGCGGGCCGACCTGCGCAGCCTCGAAGCCGTCCTCGACCCGGAACCGGTGACAGCGGTGGTGGAGCGCCTTCAGGTCCTGGGGGCCGCCCTGGGCGAGGTGCGCGACGCCGACGTGCTCGGACTCCGCCTGCGCTCGCTGGTCGGCCGGCTCGACCCGGCCGACCGGGACGATCTGGAGAGCCTGATCGGCCTTCTCCACCGGGAACGCATGACCGCTCATCAGCGTCTGATCCGCCGGCTCGGGAGCGCCGAGCACGGCCGGCTCATCGACAGCCTCTTTGACCTCTGGGAAAACCCGGCCCTCCGCGTCCCGGACAAGGAAGCCGCCGATACCGCCCGCAGCGTGGTGTCGGACCGCTGGGCCACCCTGGCCGAGGCGGTGGCCGGCCTGCCCGATCAACCCGCCGACGAGGCGCTGCACGGCATCCGCAGGAAGGCCAAACGGTGCCGTTACGCTGCGGATATGGTCACCGCGCTCCTGGGTAAGAGGGCGTCGAGGTTGAGCAGGGCGGTAGCCGAGGTGCAGGACATCCTGGGCGAGGTGCAGGATGCATCCGTCGCCACCGAGTGGCTCCGACGGTCGGCCCGGTCGGGTGGCCAGGGCCGGGCCCTGG
>DATLUK010000180.1:0-12630 GCA_035533195.1 Acidimicrobiales bacterium
ATCGACCAACAGCAGATCGCTGTCCTTGTGATCCTCGACCAGGGTCCGCATCACCATCCCCTTCTGCTCCCATGGCGTCACCACGGTCTCGTGAGCCACATGGAATCGGGGGACCCCGCTGACCAACTTCGACAGGCGCAGGCCGGTAGTGGCCAGCATGGCCAGGAGATTGGCCAGGGTCATCACCGCGTCGAAGGCGGGCATGAACCTCGGGAAGGCGAAGCCTCCGTCCTGGCTGCCGGCAAAGGTGACCGTCCCTGACTGGGCCACTTCGGCCACATGCGATCCTGACAACTTGGTCCAGGTCAGCTCGGCCCCGGCGTCACGGACCAGAGACTCGAAACAGCGCGGCACCGACGCCGGCAGAGCGACCGAGGGATCCGACTGGGTGGCCAGGACCAGACCGAGCACGACGTAGAGGGACTCATCGTCGGAAAGGACCCGCCCGGCGTCATCGATCAGGACCAGGCGCTCCCCGTCCGGGTCGAACACCGCGCCCACGTGGGCCCCTGAGGCCCGCACCAGGTCGGCCACGGCCTCCGAGTGGCGCTTCAGGTCGAAGCTCAAGGCGCCGGCGGTGGAGGCGTAGGGATTCACGGCCAGGACATCGGCGCCCAGCTTGGACAGAACGTTGGGCATTACGAAGCTGGTGGCCCCGTAGGAGTAGTCGAGGACCACTTTGAACCGGGCGCCCCGGATGGCCTCCAGGTCGATGCTCTCCACCAGGGCGGCCGTGTAGTACTCCAGGGCCCGGGGAGGGAACCCGATGTCGCCCATCTCCGAGGCGAGGACCCGGCGGTAGTCCTCCCGGTAGTAGAGGCGCTCAATCTTGCGCTGGCTGGCCTCATCGATGTCGAGGCCATTGGCGTCGAGGAAGCGTATGACCACCGATTGCGGATCGTTGGGAACCAGCCGGACGGTCACCCCACCCTGGCTGCGGGCAGTGCGGACCTGGAACCGGTTGACCGGGACCGTGGCCAGCTCCAGGTCGTCCACATTGACCCCGGCTGCGTTGAGTCCCACCATCACCGCCCGCTTGACGGCCCGGGCGGCCCGGCTGGCGTCCCGGGAAGTGGTGACGGTGCTCCCCTTCTTGAGGGTCGAGGCATAAGCCATGGCCACCCGGGCCGCCAGCTCCGGGGTGACGTCCACGTTGGCCAGCCCCGCCACGCCCAGGCGGCCGAAGAGCGAGCGGGCTCCCCTCGATTCCCAGACGATCGAACTGTTGATGACGGCGCCCGTTTCCACCGTCTTGAACGGGTAGATCTTGACGCCCGGGTTGACCACGGCGTGCTCGCCCACGAAGCACTCGTCCCCGAGGACGACCCCCTCCTCGCAGCGAGAGCCCCGGCGCAGATCCGAGGATCGCCCGATGATGCAGCCCCGCAGGCGCACGGCATCACCGAGATAGACGTGGTCGTGGACCACGCAGCGCTCGAGGTAGGCCTCCCGACCCACCCGTACGTTGGCCCCGATGACGCTATAGGCGGCCAGATGGGCGCCGGCGGAAACGCGGCAGTTGTCACCGATGATGGCGGGACCGTCGATGCGGGCCGCGGGGTCCACCTCGGCCCCCTCCCCCAGCCAGACGCCCTCGCTCATCCGGAAGCCGTCGATGTCGACTTCGACCTTGCCGTCGAGCACGTCCCGGTGGGCCTTGAGGTAGGCCTCCAGGTTGCCTACGTCCTCCCAGTATCCCTCGGCCACGTAGCCGTACATGGGGCGGCCCGCCTCCAACATGGCGGGGAAGACCTCCTCGGAAAAGTCCACCGGACGGTCGGCCGGGATGTAGTCGAAGACCTCGGGCTCTAGGACATAGATGCCGGTGTTGATGGTGTCGCTGAAGACCTGGCCCCAGGTGGGCTTTTCCAGGAACCGCTCGATGCTGCCGTCCTCGCGGGCGATGACGATGCCGAACTCGAGCGGGTTCTCCATCGACTTGAGCCCGATGGTCGCCATCGCCCCTCGCTCCTCGTGGAAGCGCACTACCGCGGACAGGTCGAAGTCGGTCAGCACGTCGCCCGAGATGACCAGGAAGCGCTCATCCAGTTCGTCCATGGCGTTGCGGACCGAGCCAGCCGTTCCGAGTGGCGTCTCCTCGGTGGCATAGACCATCCGGACCCCGAACTCGGAGCCGTCCCCGAAATAAGTCCGGATGGTGTTGGCCAGGAAGGCCACCGTCACCACGATGTCGGTGAAGCCGTGCTCCCGGAGCAGTTTGACGATGTGCTCCATCATCGGCTTGTTGGCCAGTGGGATCATGGGCTTGGGCTGGTTGGAGGTCAGCGGGCGCAGACGGGTGCCCTCGCCTCCGGCCATGATCACCGCCTTCATCGACCCGACCGTACCCGGGCGGCGGCCAAACCACGCCGGGCGGGGCCGACGTAGGAGACCAGGGCTGCCCAGGCCAGGAAGATGGCGGGCAGGGCGAAAACCCATTCGGCCACGTGCGCCGCTCCTCGCCACGATGCCCCCGAGTGGGCGACCAGAAAGAAGGGGAAGGCCACCATGAGAGCCAGAGTTCCGGCCTTGCCCAACCAGAGGACGTCGATGCGCGGCGCCCCCATCGCTCCCAGAGCGAGCACGGCGGCGGATATGAGCGCCTCTCGGATGCCGACCACCAGGCCGAGCCAGACAGGAACGGCGCCGGCCACAGCCGAACAGACGACGGCCGTGGCCACCAGCACCCGGTCGGCGGTCGGATCTAGGACCTTGCCCAGGTTGGAGACCTGGTGGAAGTGGCGGGCCACATACCCGTCAACCCAGTCAGTGGCGCCCAGGACGGCCAGCAGGACGGCCGCGGCATAGGGCCGGTGCGCCCCCAACAGCAACCAGCCGAAGATCGGGACGCACAGGAGTCTGACGACCGAAACCAGGTTCGGGATGGTGAGGATCCGGTCGGCGCCGGGCTCGGCCGGCTCCAGTCCGGATGCAGGCAGAGTGTCTTCGGCCACGGCGGGCAGTCTAGGAACCCGCCCCTCCTCGCCACCCCGATGCTCCAGCCGCCCCGGCCCGTTCCAGCTGGGCGCAGGTGGGCTCGGCGCAGCAGAACCAGGACTCGGTGAGCCGCGGGACGGACCGGCCGGCCGCACCGGAGAGAGGACCGGGCGCGGCCACTCCCCAGCGCCGGGCGGCGTCGGACACCAGGGCGTGGACCTGGACGAAGGCACCGGCCGGGTCCTCGAGGGGCGCCGCCTCGGCCAGCGCGCTCAACTGGCTCTGCAGCTCGTCCAGACCGGGATGGCTGGCCTGCCACGGGTGTCCGAGGGCGACCGGGTCGTAGGGACCGAAGACGTCGGGCGACTCCTCCCCCAAAAGCAGGGATCCCGGCGGCACCAGAAGGCGGATGGAGTACTGGACCGGGTCCACGTTGGACTCCAGCCCGTTGGCGGTCACGAAGTTGACCAGGGCGGTCATGTCCTCCAGCTCCGTCCAGGGGGAGAAGGGAAGGAAGGAAGGGCGGATCTCCACGCCGTGCCGGCGCAGCACGGTTACGGCCTCAGCTTCCTGGGCGGCGGTGTGGTTCTTGTCCAGCCGGAGCAGGATCGAGTCGTTGACCGTCTCGAAGGCCGAGACCACGAAGAGCAGGCCGGCCTCGGCCAACTCCGGCCACACCCGCCGGTGCCGGAGGATGTGTTCGACCTTGACGGTGGCATCGAAGGTCAGGCCCAGATGGCGCCGGTGCATCTCCCGCACCACCCGCAGGGAGTGCTGAGGTCCGTTGAGGAAGTCGGGGTCCCCGAAGGTGATGTGGGTGGCTCCGGCCTCCACCAGCCGGTCGATGTCGCCCACCACCGTTTCCACCGCCACCGTCCGGAGGCGCCCGTCGTAGACGACAGGGACTGGACAGTGCCGGCAGCGGTGGACACAACCGCGGCTGGCCTCCACGTAGCCGACCAGGCGCTCTTGTCCGTTGTGGACCAGCCGGGCGTAACGGTCCAGGCCGGGTAGCTGGCGGCGGTCGGGCACCCCCGGGCGGTGCCGGCCGAGATCCAGGGCCACCGGTACCGGCCCGGGCAGTCCCCGGAACGACAAATCCTCCCCGCCCCCGGTCGGAGCCTCCAGGCCGTTCGCCCACTCTGTGAGCCGGGGTTCGTACTCACCACCTATGGCCAGATCGAAGCGACCCTGTCCCTCCTGAGCGGCGGCGGCGGCGTAGAGGCCGTAGGCGCAGACCCTCAGGTCCGGCCGGCGTCCCTTCATCCCGGACACCACCGCCGCGGCCAGCCGGGTGGCGGTGTGCATGGGGACCGAAACGGCGGCGGCTTCGGCCCAGTCGATCTGCTCATCCGTGAGCATGTCCAGGGAGAGGTCGACCGGGCAGACGACATGCCCCGCAGCCGTCAGGGCGGCGGCGGCCGAGGCCAGGCCAAGGGGCTGATGGCCCAACTCGTAGGTGGACAGGAGCAGGATTCTCATCGGGCCTCCGCCGGGGCCGGGGCCTCGATCTGGAAGATCAGAGCCCGGTGAGCCTCCCTGAGGGCGGCCTCGACGGCCCGGGCAGTTGGGCCGGAGGCGAAGATGAAGCCCAGATATCGGTCCCCTTCGGGGAGGGGACGCAACCAGGAGCCGACCGGAACGGTTATCTCGATTCCGTCCACCAGGCCGACTCGGCGGGCGGCCGCCAGTCCCCCCACGGAACGCAGCCGGCCGGCGGCCGGGATCGGGATCATCATGACGCCACTGGCCCGGGCTGACAGAGCCAGATCACCCGGATCCAGGCCCAGGGCATGGCTGAGGATCACCTGCTCGAGGCTGATCCCCGCCCCGAATCGCAGGGCCCGGCCACAGAGGCCTCCGATGGTGCGGGCGGCCACCTCCAAGACCGTGGGCCCCTCGGCCGCCAAGCGCAACTCGGCGTGGACCGGTCCCTCGGACAGGCCCAGGGCAGCCACCGCCTCCCCCACCACAGCGACGACGTCGTCCTCTTCGCCGGCGGAAAGCTCCGCAGGGGTGACGTAGATCGTCTCCTCGAAATAGGGACCATCCAGCCGGTCGGGCTTGGCGAACACCGCCAGGACCCGGAGCCGGCCGGCGGTCATCACCGCCTCCACCGCCACCTCGGCCCCAGGCACAAAACGCTCGACCAGCAGCTCCTCATCCTCCGGACGGCCCTCCTCGGCCAGGATGACCCTGATCCGAACTTCCGCCGCCTGCGCCGCCGCCGGGTCATCGGCCCGGATGACCCCCCGGCTGCCGGCCAGCCCCAGGGGCTTGATCACCACTGGGAAGCCCAGTTCGGCCCCCAGGCCGGCGCCCTGACCCGGCCCGGAGACCCGGAAGTCAGGCTGTCGCACTCCGGCGGCCTCCAGGCGACGCCGCATCCCGACCTTGTCCCGGGTCAGATGGACCGAGGCCGGAGGGCTGTGGACCAGGCCGAGGAGCTCGGCGGCGCGGGCCGCCACCTCCACTCCCTGGTCATCCACGGCCACCACAGCCGCCAGGGGATGGTCCCGGGCCACCCCGGCTATAGCCCGGGCCGAACCCTCCGCGTCACAGAGGTCCACCACCAGGGCCCGCCATCCCATCGACTCGCTCATGGCCTGGCGGTGCTCGGTGGCTACCACCAGCTCCACCTCCAGGGATTCGGCGGCACCAGCGAAGTCCGTCGCCCGGTAGGTGGCCGAAGGCATCACCAGGGCAACTCTCCTATCGGCGTTGGGCACTCACCTATCATGGCAACCCACCGCCGTCGGGAGAGAATGTGGACCTAGCGCTGACCATCACCGACGAGGCCCTTCGGACCGTCCTCGAAATCAGAGCCGAGGAGGACGACGCCGAGGGCCTTGCCCTCTGGCTGGAGATAAGCGGCGTGAGTGGCAGCGAATACAGCTACGACCTGTACTTCGCTCCAGCTAGCGACGCCGCTCCCAAGGACGTCACCCTGGACCACGGCAGTCTCACCGTGGTCGTTCCGGAGGACAGTCTCCCCCGACTGAGCGGCTCGACCTTGGATGTCAGAGACGGCGGCCTGGTACTGGTGAACCCGAACCAGCCCCCGGTCCGGCCGGGAGCGGCAGCGGTGCCGGAGGGCGATGTCAGCTCCCCGGTCGCCCAGGCCGTCATCCGCATCCTGGAGGAGGAGATCAACCCGGCCATCGCCGCCCACGGCGGAGTGGCCGAGCTGGTGGCCGTGGACGAGGGCATCGCCTACCTGCGCCTGGGAGGGGGCTGCCAAGGATGCGGCATGGCCTCCGTCACCTTGAGCCAGGGGATCAAGGTGGCCATCCTCGAAGGCGTCTCGGATATTCGGGACGTGGTGGACGTGACCGATCACGCCTCCGGTTCCAATCCCTACTTCGAGAGCGCCAAGAAGTAACGGGCGCATAACCGTGTGTCGCCCCTCCATGCGGAGGCCGCGATCACTTCAAATTCCTAACCCAGCTGCGGCCAACGCAAACCGCTGCAGCGCTCTCAGGAACCCGCCCGGCCAGCCGATCAGTCGGCTATGCCGGATGCGTCCGACCCCGTGCGGGTCCTGGTGGTCGATGACGAGCCTGACCTGCGCATCCTCCTCTGGCTGGCTGTGGAGGCCGACGGGCGCTGCCAGGTGGTGGCCGACGCCTCCACCGGGGATGAAGGGGTGGCCCTAGCTGCCAAGCACCAGCCTGACGTGGTGGTCCTGGACCAGCTGATGCCCGGTATGGACGGGGTGCGGGCGGTGCCGCTCATCCGCCAGGCGGCCCCGGCGGCCAAGGTGATCATGATGTCGGCCCTGGGCGACGCCGAACTCCGCGAGCGGGCCATGGCGGCTGGGGCCGACGCCTACCTGGAAAAGGCCTCCAGCTTCCGTCCGCTGATGGATCTGGCCGTCGATCTGACCCTGCGCCACCAGCCTCGCTGAGGGATTTCAGCCCCCCCTGAAGTGACCAGAGCGGTCTAGCCCCCTAAAATCGTCCGCCTTATGCAAATGCGACCTTTTAATACCCGCCTTCGCGCCCTGTTGGTAGCCGGCGTGGTCGGCACCACCGCGGCGGCCGGCCTGACAGCATTGACCATCCCGGCTCACGCCGACGCCAGCTTCAGTTTCACCCGGTTGTCCGGAACCGATCGGTTCGCCACCGCCGGCACCATCGACCAGTCGGCTTACCCCAACGGAGCCCCCGGAGCCAGCGTCTATCTGGCCGACGGACTGCCGGCCCATGCCCCCGACGCTCTGGCCGCCAGCGGCCTGGAAGGTGTCAAGGGGATCGGAGTGCTCCTCACCGATGACACCAATAACGTGCCCAGCAGCACCCTCACCGCTCTCAAGAACAACAAGGTCAGCGACATCGGCGTGGTCGGGGGGACGGCTTCGGTCAGCCAGGCCCAGATCAACCAGCTGAAGGCCGACGGCTTCACCGTGGTCACCCCCTTCCAGGGCTCGACCCGGTACCAGACCATGCAGATGATCGATGACTCCATCTCGCCCGCCTCAGTAGGCAAAGACGCCAACGGCCTGCCTACGGCCATCCTGGCCAGCGGTGATCCGGCCCACTACGTGGATGCCCTGTCGGCCGGAGCACTGGCCTACGCCAAGAAGTTCCCGATCATCCTCACCAACTCGACCTCCAGCACCCTTCAGCCCGAGGCCCAGCAGGTCATCAACACCCTCGGGATCAAGGACCTCATCGTGGTGGGCGGCTCGGCTTCCATCCCGACCTCTCAGTACACCCCCAATCCCAGCGGCGTCACCCAGGTCGAGAACAAGTCAGGCTCGGACCGCTCTGCTACCAGCCTCGCGCTGGCCGACTACGCCATCGGTCAGACGTGGCTCAAGAACACCCACATGGACCTGGCGCGTGGTGATGACGGCTCCGATGCTCTGGCCGGTGCCGCCTTCGGCGGAGTGAACGGCTACCCGACCCTCATCACCGATTCCATCACCTCGGTCGGTTCCGCACCTTCCTTCGCTACCGAGCACGCGTCTACTTTGACCGGGACGTCCTACGTCTTCGGCGGGACCGGCGCCGTCCCGGACACCCAGGTCAGCGATGTCCAGGCCGCCGGCGGCGCCGCCAAGACGGCCACGGCCGGTCCTATAGCTCCGACCACCGGTCAGCAGGTCAACTCGGCATCAAGCACGAGCTTCAGCCAGGGCGGGCTGTCCTACACCTACGGCTCGGGCGACACCTTTCAGGAAGACACCACCACCGCCCCGAACCCGCAGGCTTCCTGCACCTCCATCAGCTACGCCGCCTTCCAGGCCGCCCTCACCCAGGGCGACATCGTCACGGGCACCTATGCCCCGGGCAGCACCAGCACCTTCTGCCTGAACGACCAGGCCCCCAATCCGCCCAGCACGGTGACCGCCGCTCCGAATACCACTGCCGGTGGGATCACCGTGTCATGGTCGGCGCCGAGTACGGCCATCGCTGACGGCGTGACCGCCTACAACGTGTGGAGGGCTACGGCAACCCCGCCGAGCATCCCCAATACTCCTTACATGTGCCCGGCCGCCTACACCGTCTCACCGGGCACATCACCCCAGACACCTCCTTCCGGAAGCGGGTGGGCCGCACTGACGTCGGTCCCGAACAGCGCCGGCGGATCCAGCGGAGCCTTCGGCTACACCGACTCGACGGCCACCGCGGGGACGGCGTCCAACCAGTACTGCTACGCGGTCTCATCCATCGCCACAGCCGGTTCGGGGACGAGCCAGACGGGCACCGCCCAGCCGGCCAGCCCCGGCAATCCGGCCCAGGGATCCAACCCAGGCCCGATCGCCCCGGGCAACGCCACCCCCACCTCAGCCCCGACGATCAGTTCGATCGCTGCACTGGGGCACACACTGACGGTCAACTTCAGTGAGCAGATCAATCCCGCCACGGTCGATTCCAACGGGTCCGACTTCTCGGTGACCATCGGCACGGCGGTTACCACGAGCCCGGCCCGCGCCTTCGGCACCGGGAGCACCGTCTACATCGACTATCCCCAGATCAGCCTCTCGGGCGACACCATCAGCGTGGCCATCCAGAGCGGCGCCGACAGCAACACCGTCTGCGCGGCCAACAGCACCACCGTGTGCGCGGCCATCGGAAACTCGAGCCCCGGCGGACCGGTCACGGGCACAGCCGCGCTTCCCCCCGCCCCGGCCCTGGATGGGATAGCCATCAGCGCCGGCACCATTACATTGAGCTACAACATCCCGGTCGACTGCGACACTGTCGACACCGGGGAGTACACGCTGTCAGTCCAGGGCCAGGCCGGTCCCCCAGTGCTCACCGCGGCTTGCACCGCCCCATCGAGTGGACCGGCTCCGGCCACCAGCACCAGTGTGACCATCCAGGCCGCCGTGAGCACCGGGGAGACAGTCACGGTGAGCTACCAGCTGGAGGCGACGTCGCCCTTCCTGGGCATCATCGCCTCCAACTCCAACACCGGTCCGTCGGGCAATGCCAACGACGGCAGCATCGAGGCCAATCCGGACTCGATCACGTCCTGATCTGAGGATCTGACTCCAGCTGTAGTCCAGGGCCCCGGGGCGACCCGGGGCCCTGGCGCGTGCAGGGGGCCGGTCTGCGACGATGCGGCGGTGACCGTCGTCGCTTTCGACCTGCGCAGCCCCGACCACTCCCCTCCCCTGTGTGTGAGCGAGCCCCGGCCCCGCCTGTCCTGGCGGCTGCAGGCCGGCCGGCGGGACGTGACCCAGTCGGCCTACCGCATCCAGATCGCCTCCGACCCCGGCTTCGGGGAAGTCGCCCTCGACACCGGCCGGGTCGCTTCGTCCCAGAGCCCCGCCGTGGCCTGGCCGGGAGAGTCGCTGACGTCGCGACAGCAGTGCTGGTGGCGGGTGATGGTGGAGACCGCCTCCGAGTGGTCGGAGTGGAGCCCGCCGGCCGGCCTGGAGGCCCCGCTATTCGAACCAGCGGACTGGAGGGCCGAGGTTGTGCTGGTGGGCAACGCGGATGCCGGCCCTTCACCGCTACTGCGCCGCCGCTTCCAGGTGGACTCCGTCCCGGTCCGGGCCCGGCTCCATGTCACCGGCCTGGGCCTCTACCGAGTCGAGCTCAACGGACAGGCGGTGACCGAGGAGCTGCTAGCGCCGGGTTGGACCAGCTATGACCACCGCCTGGCCTATAGGACCCTCGACGTCACCGATCGTCTGCGGCCGGGCGACAACGTGCTGGGAGCCGAGCTGGCCGACGGCTGGTACCGGGGCCATCTGACCCCCGATCGGATGCGGAACGTCTACGGGCCCCGCCTGGGCCTCCTGGCCCAGCTAGAGCTGACCATGGCCGACGGCCAGGAGCTGACAGTGGGGACCGACAGCGCCTGGGAGTGGACCACCGGGCCCCGAAGATCGGCCGATCTGTACGACGGGGAGGCCTACGACTGTCGCCTCGAGGTCCCGGGCTGGTCGGCCCATTTGCCGGAGGCCGACCCAGACCACGGAAAGGGCGAACACTGGACGCCGGTCGAGGTCGGCCCGGCAGATGACACCCGGGCCGTGCTCGCCCGGCTGGTACCGGCCGGACCTCCGGTCAGCGTGGTCGAGGAGCTTCCCGTGGTGGCCCGGTGGACCACCTCTCACGCCGTGATGTTCGACTTCGGCCAGAACCTGGTGGGCTGGCCCCGGCTCCTCCTCGATGGCCCCGTTGGAGCCACCGTGACGGTCCGCCACGCCGAGGTGCTGGCCCCGGACGGCAGCCTGCATACCGCCGCTTTGCGCAGCGCCAAGGCCACCGACACCTATGTACTCGACGGGGCCGGGCCCGATGGGTGGAGCCGCGCTTCACCTTCCACGGCTTCCGCTATGCCGAGGTGGCCTCGGCTCAGCCCGACGTGAGCATCACCGACGCCGTCGGTGTGGTCGTCTCAACCGACCTGGAGCGGATCGGCGGTTTCGCCTGCTCGGACGAGTTGGTCAACCGACTCCAGGCCAACATCATCCGCAGCCAGCGGGGCAACTTCGTCTCCGTGCCGACCGATTGCCCCCAGCGCGACGAGCGGTTGGGTTGGACCGGTGACATCCAGGTCTTCGCACCGACCGGGGCGTTCAACTTCGACGCCGACAGCTCCTCTCCGGATGGCTGGCCGACCTGGCCGCCGACCAGAGGGCCTCGGGCGGCGTGCCCCCGGTGATCCCGAGTTGTGCCGGGCGAGGCTTCAAGATGGCCTGCGCCGCCTGGGCCGATGCCGCTGTCATAGTGCCCTGGGCTCTCTACGAGGCGTACGGAAACCTGCGGATCCTCGAGCGGCAGTACCCCAGCATGAAGGCCTGGGTCGGTTACGCCGCCGGCCGGGCCGGGGATGACCAGTTATGGACCGGTGACTTCCAGTTCGGAGACTGGCTCGACCCCGACGCCCCCGCTGGTGAGCCGTGGAAAGCCAAGGCACCCGGGGACTACGTGGCCACCGCCTACCTGGCCGAGAGCGCTCGGATCTTGTCCGAAGCGGCCGCCCTGTTGGATGAGAGTGAAGATGCCGCCAGCTATTCCGACTTGGCACTCTCGGTGCGCCAGGCCATGTGGGCAGCCTGGCCCGAGGTGCCCCTGGCCAGCCAGACGGCGGCCGCCCTGGCCCTGCGCTTCGACCTGGTCCCGGACCCCGACCGCCCGGCGGTAGCCGCCGCTCTGGCCGATCGGGTGGCCGAGGCCGGCAACCGGCTGGCCACCGGATTCGTCGGCACGCCGCTTCTCTGCCCGGCACTGGTCGAAGCAGGCCGGGCCGATCTGGCCTACGAGGTCCTGATGGCCAAGGAGTGCCCCTCCTGGCTGTACCCGGTGCTTCAGGGGGCGACATCGATATGGGAGCGTTGGGATGCCATCCGCCCGGATGGCTCCATCCACCGCGGGGAGCTCGGCATCCGGGAGGAGGACGGAATGCTCTCCTTCAACCACTACGCATATGGGGCGGTGGGTGCCTGGCTCTACCGGACGGTGGCCGGGCTGGCCCCCGACTTGGAGGAGCCCGGCTATCGGCATGTCCTCGTGGCTCCTCGTCCCGGAGGGGGTCTGGCCTGGGCTGCGGCCAGCCTGCGCTCCCCCTACGGTGATACGTCGGTCCGCTGGCACCGGGACGGCCCCCGCTTCACCCTCGAGCTTGGCCTGCCGGCCAACACCGGGGCGACGGTAAACCTGCCCACGGCCGAGCCGGACAGCATCCGCCTCGATGGGGAGATACCCGCTCAACAACCTGGGCTGCGAGCGTGGCAGGGCGCCCGGGTCGACCTCGGATCCGGCTCCTACAGCCTTTCCTGCTCACTCTGAGGCCAGTTGCGTACTCCGGGGCACCGGGGGGCGACGTGTGACGGGGCCGATTGTGGGCTACAAGTGTTTGGATGGCCATACGGGGCAAGACGCCGCAGCGGTCCACGCCCCTGACGGCCGGGCGCCGGGCCGGGCTGCCGCCAGGGCGCCTCCTCGGCGTGATCATCGCCCTGCTGGCCCTCGGCCTGGGTCTGGCCGGGCCCCTGCTGGCTGAACACCCGGTGGCCGCGGCCACCGCCGCCGCTCCCCAAGGCCCGGCCACCACTGAGCCGTCCACCAGTCCCACCTCCCTCCCTGGCACCCCGAACGTCGGCAGCCGGGTGTCCGACGGAACGGACGGAAAGGTGGCCGGGATGGCCATCCCCAACGTCAGCCAGCAGCAGAGTCCGGATGAGGTCACCCGCCTCCGCTCCGACGGCCTCAACACCATCTCACTGTT
>DATLUK010000181.1:0-7766 GCA_035533195.1 Acidimicrobiales bacterium
ACCATTCTCTGGTGCACCAGGGCTACCGGGCCTCGGGCGATGCCAATCATGAGCTGGCCTTCCACCGCCCCAACGGCTCGGTGCTGGCCACGACCGCTCCGCCGGCGTCCCGGCCGTCTTTGTTCCGGGCGGCGGCGTGAGGATGGCGGTGCTGCTCAGCCGCCGGCCATGGCACCGAGGATCACGAAAGGTTCCCTTCCGCTCAACACGTCGGCCGGTAGCGGCGCACTCAACGACTCGTGGGAAAGGTCCTCTTCACAGGCGAAGAAGCGCACGAAGGGCCGGCGCCGGCGGGTCAGGTGGTCCCGGATGGTGCCCTCGAGCATCGGGAGGCGGGACTCGAGGGCGTCGAGCAGGTCGGCGGTGGTTGCCTCCGGGGGGAGGTCGAGTTGGACCTCCTTTCCCACCGCGGCCAGGGTGCGCAGGTGTCCAGGCAGGACGACCCGGATCACGACAGGGTCTGAACCTCGACCGACAGGACGGCGGGGAGGTTTGATACCGCCGCCTGCCAGTGGTCTCCGCCGTCGGGTGAGACGTAGACGTCCCCGCCGGTGGTGCCGAAGTAGATGCCACAGTCGTCCAATTCGTCCACCGCCATGGCGTCGCGCAGGACGTTGACGTAGCAGTGCTCCTGGGGCAGGCCGTTGGTCAACGCCTCCCAGTCGTTACCCCCGACCCGGCTGCGATAGACGCGCAGCCGGCCATCAGGCGGATAGTGCTCCGAGTCGCTGGTGATGGGGACGACGTAGACGGTCTCGGGCTCGTGGCTGTGCACGGAGATGGGAAAACCGAAGTCCGAAGGCAGGTTGCCGCTGATCTCCCGCCAGGTGTCCCCGGCGTCGTCGCTGCGCATCACGTCCCAGTGCTTCTGCATGAACAGGACTTTCGGCCAGCTCGGATGCATGGTTATCCGGTGCACGCAATGGCCAACCTCGGCTTCGGGATCAGGGATCTGCTCCGATCGAAGTCCCCGGTTGATGGGCTTCCAGGTGGCGCCGTTGTCATCGGTGCGGAAGGCGCCGGCCGCGGAGATAGCGGCGAACATGCGGTTGGGGTCGGAGGGGTCGAGCACGATGGTGTGCAGGCACATGCCGCCGGCGCCGGGCTGCCAGGAGGGCCCGGTTCCGTGCTCTCGCAACCCGGGGACCTCGTTCCACTCCGCTCCGCCGTCGATGGACTTGAACATGGCGGCGTCCTCCACGCCCGCGTAGACCGTGTCGGGATCGGACAGGGAGGGCTCCAGGTGCCAGACCCGGGCGAACTCCCAGGGGTGCGGCGTGCCGTCGTACCACTGGTGGGTGCCGGTCTCGGTTGCGTACGCGAACCGGTTCCCGACCGGGGCCCAGGTGCGTCCTCCGTCATCCGACCGCTGAATGAGCTGTCCGAACCAGCTGGTCGACTGGGAGGCGTAGATGCGGTCGGGGTCGGCCGGCGATCCCTTCAGGTGGTACAGCTCCCACCCGCCGAAGAGGGGCCCTTCGACCTTCCAGTCGGAGCGCCGGCCGTCGGCCCTGAGTATGAAGGCTCCCTTGCGGGTTCCCACCAGCACTCGAACAGAGCTCACGAGGGCCCTCCCTTCCTGCGGTCCCCGCACGGTACCCGAGGGCCCGGGTGCGTCGCAGGTCTGAGTGTTACAGGTGCTGCCTAGCGTTCATCCCACATTCGGCAGGCCGCATGGTCGGCGCCCTACCTACTTGAACGAGGTCCGCCTGGAGGCGACAATGGTTATCAATGAGAGGTCCCGACTCCAGCTTCATCGCAGGCTGGAAGCGATCATGGGACCTGATGGCGCCGAGGCACTGATGGAGTACCTGCCGCCGGTCGGATGGGGCGATGTCGCCACCCGGCACGACCTCGATCATCTGACGGTCGCCACCCATCGGGACCTTGAAGGCGCCGAGTTGCGGCTGAAGTCCCAGATCGTTGCGGTGCGCACTGAGCTCAAGGCCGACATCGTTGCGGTGCGTACTGAGCTCAAGACCGAGATCGGGGACCTGCGCACTGAGCTCAAGACTGAGATCGGGGACCTGCGCACTGAGCTCAAGACCGAGATCGGGGACCTGCGCACCGAACTGGTCGATTTCCGCACCGAGATGAAGGTCGACATGACCCTTCTGCGGGCCGGGCTGAGCGAAGAGCTCCGGTCTCAGACCTGGCGCATGACCGCCATGCTCACTGGGGCGATCGTCGCCATGGCCGGGCTGGTGGTGGCCGCACCGCACTTCTGACCGGCGGCGGCGCCGAGGCGCTGGGTCAGGTCGGGTCGAAGACCAGCGGGAGTCGGGCCGGCCCCCATATGCCGACGGTGGAGGGTTTCCAGTCGATCTGGCCGTCTACTGCCAGGTTGGGCATGCGCCGGGCCAGGATGGGCAGCGCCTCCTGGAGCTCGGCCCGGGCCAGGGACGCGCCCAGGCAGAAGTGCACCCCCGAGCCGAAGGTCATCTGCTGGGTCTTGGTCTGGCGGGTGATGTCCAGGCTCTCGGGGTCCGCCCACACCTCGGGATCGAAGTTGGCCGAGACCATGGACAGGGCCACCATGGTGCCGGCGGGGAACAGGACGTCCCGGTACTCGACGTCGACGGAGGCGAAGCGGGATGTGCCGCGTACCGCCCCCAGCACTCTCATCGTCTCCTCGACCGCCCCGGGCGCCAGCTCGGGATGCTCGGCCAGGGCCCGCCACTGGTCGGGGTGGTCGGACAGGAGGGCCACGCTGCAGGCCAGCTGGTTGCGAGTGGTGTCCGTGCCGGCCATCAGCACGGCCTCGGCCAGGCCCACCAGTTCCTGGGAGGACAGCCGGTCCCCGCCTTCCTCGATGGCGATCAGGTCGCTCAGCAGGTCGTTGGCCGGACGGGAGCGGCGCGCCTCGATCAGGGCGCCGACGTATTCGTCCAACTCGGCCGAGGCCTTCTTGATGAGGGGCAGGTCGTCCAGCAGGTTGGCGTTGAAGATACGGAAGATGTCGGTGGCCCAGGCGGAGAAGAGCTTCCAGTCCTCCCGGGGTGCGCCCAGCAGCTCGCAGATGATGGGGATGGGATAGGGGTCGCACAGGTCGGCCACCAGGTCGCAGCGGCCGCCGGCCGAGAAGCTGTCGACCAGGGAGGTGACCACCTCCCGCATGAAGGGCCGTAGCCGCTCCGCCGAGCGGGGGGTGAAGGCGGGGGCCACCAGGCGCCGCAGCCTGGAGTGCTCCTCGCCCTCCAGGGCCAGGATCGAGCTGCGCCGGCTCTGGAGGTACTCGTCGTCCTCCAGGCCCGGCATCTGGGAGAGCATGGCCAAGCCGGAGTGGAATCGCTTGTCTCGCAGGATGCCGGCGACGTCTTCGTGCCGGGTCACCACGTAGCCGAAGGGGGTCCGGGCCAGCCAGTGCTGCCGGCGGGCCTGGTCCAGCTCCCGCCTGGCCTCCTCCCGGCCCTCGGACTCCATCAGGTCGACTTGAGGCAGGTCTAGATCGACCACCGATGTCGCCAATTTCCCTCCCCGTCCGTCCGGAGGCCCAAGGCTAGCGGTGCCTATTGGCCTGGCCCTTGCTGGATCGGTCGCTAGGGAGCAGCATGGCTCGGATGACGAGGGGAACAATCCCGGCCAGAACTTGTTGGTCCTATTATCAATCTTTCTAGTTACCAAGGACTCATTATATGCCCGTGGACCCCAACCGGTGGACCCAGAAGACGAGTGAGGCGGTCAGTGCCGCCGCCAGCCTGGCGCGGACGGCCAACAACCCCGAGGTCACCCCGGACCACCTCCTCTCGGCCATGCTCGGCCAGGAGGAGACTGTCGTGCTGCCGGTGGTGGACAAGCTGGGCCAGGCGCCCCTGTCCCTGCGCAACCAGGTGGCCGAGCGGCTCTCCCGGCTGCCCCATTCCTACGGTGCGGAGGCCCAGATGGGCCGGGAGTTGCACAAGGTTCTGGAGGATGCCGACCGGGCCCGGGCCGACCTGGGGGACGAGTACATCTCCGTCGAGCACCTACTGCTGGTCACGGCCGACCGGCTGGGCCTGGACCGGGCCAAGGTCCTGGAGGCGCTCAAGGAGATCCGGGGCAGTCACCGGGTTACCTCCCAGAACCCCGAGGAGCAGTACCGGTCCCTCGAGAAATACGGGATGGATCTGACCGAGGCGGCCAGGAAGGGTCGTTTGGATCCGGTGATCGGGAGGGACGAGGAGATTCGCCGGGTCATCCAGGTGCTGTCCCGGCGGACCAAGAACAACCCGGTTCTCATCGGTGAGCCGGGGGTGGGCAAGACCGCCATCGTGGAGGGACTGGCCCGGCGCATCGTGGAGGGCGACGTTCCCGAGTCGCTGCGCAACAAGCGCCTCATCGCCCTCGACATGGCGTCGATGGTGGCCGGGGCCAAGTACCGGGGCGAGTTCGAGGAGCGGCTCAAGGCCGTCCTCAAGGAGATATCCGATTCCGAGGGCGAGGTCGTCACCTTCATCGATGAGCTGCACACCATCGTGGGCGCCGGCGCGGCCGAGGGGGCCATGGACGCCGGCAACATGATCAAGCCCATGCTGGCCCGGGGCGAGCTGCGCCTGATCGGGGCCACCACCCTGGACGAGTACCGCAAGCACATCGAGAAGGATGCCGCCCTCGAGCGCCGCTTCCAGCAGGTCTTCGTGGGCCAGCCCAGCGTGGAGGACAGCATCGCCATCCTGCGGGGCTTGAAGGAGCGTTACGAGGTCCACCACGGCGTGCGCATCCAGGACTCGGCACTGGTGGCGGCGGCTGTGCTTTCCGACCGCTACGTGGCCGGTCGCTTCCTGCCCGACAAGGCCATCGACCTGGTCGATGAGGCCGCCTCCCGCCTGCGTATAGAGATCGACTCCATGCCCACCGAGATCGATGTGGTCGAGCGCCGGCGCCGCCAGCTCGAAATCGAAAAGGTGGCCCTCTCCAAGGAGACCGACGCCGCCTCCATCGAGCGCCTCGAGGCGCTCGAGCGCGAGTTGGCCGAGCTGACTGAGCGGGCGGATGCCATGAAGGGTCACTGGCAGGCGGAGAAGGACGCCATCGACGGCATCCGGGTCATCAAGGAGGAGTTGGAGACCGCTCGCTCCGATGCCGAGCGTTTCGAGCGGGAGGGCGACCTCACCCGGGCCTCGGAGATCCGTTATGGCCGTCTGCCCGAGCTGCAGGCCGAGGTGGATGCGGCCACGGCCAAGCTGGCCATGCTGCAGGCCGACCAGAAGATGCTCAAGGAGGAGGTGGACGAGGAAGACGTGGCCGAGGTGGTGGCCCGCTGGACCGGTGTGCCGGTCAGCCGCCTCATGGAAGGCGAGATCTCCAAGCTGGTGCGCATGGAGGATGTGCTTCACGAGCGGGTCATCGGTCAGGACGAAGCGGTGACCGCGGTCGCCAACGCCATCCGGCGCTCTCGCTCCGGCTTGTCCGATCCCCATCGCCCCATCGGCTCGTTCCTCTTCCTGGGGCCCACCGGCGTGGGCAAGACGGAGTTGGCCCGCTCGCTGGCCAACTTCCTCTTCGACGATGACCGGGCCATGATCCGCATCGACATGGGCGAGTACCAGGAGAAGCACACCGTGGCCCGCCTGCTCGGGGCGCCTCCGGGCTATGTCGGCTACGAGGAGGGCGGCCAGCTGACCGAGGCGGTGCGCCGCCGGCCCTACTCGGTGGTGCTTTTGGACGAGATCGAAAAGGCCCACCCCGACGTGTTCAACGTGCTGTTGCAGGTGCTCGATGACGGGCGGCTGACCGACGGCCAGGGTCGCACGGTGGACTTCACCAACACCGTTCTCATCATGACGTCCAACCTGGCCGGTGAGCCTTCCGACTTCTTCAAGCCCGAGTTCGTCAACCGCATCGATGAGATCATCCGCTTCCGGTCCCTGGACGAAAGCGACATCGTCAAGATCGCCGATGTGCAGCTGGAGATCCTGCGCCGGCGCCTGGCCGATCGGAGGCTGGTGTTGGAGGTGACGCCGCCCGCGGTCGCCCGGCTGGCCGAGTTGGGCTACGACCCGGTCTACGGGGCCCGACCGCTCAAGCGCGTCATCCAGCGCCAGATCGGTGACCCCCTGGCCCTGGCCCTGTTGGAGGGCAAGTTCCCCGAGGGGGCGACGGTTACGGTCGACCTCGACCGCGAGGGCGACCTCACCATCGGCTGAGCCCGATTTCTTCGGGCATAGGGCGCATCTCGCCCATCAGGTACTTGTAACCAGGTGTCAACAGGTATTGCATCTCCTCAGAGGGGACCATTCCGGGACCCTCGGGAGGTAAAAGCATGAACGAGACGACCTGGGAGCGCTACGGCGCGGCCTCCGGCCTCGCTTTTGTGGTGCTCTTCATCCTGAGCGTGTTCATCGTTCCGATGCCGCCCCACCTCGATGCCAGCACCGGATCGGTGGCGGCTTACTTCATGTCACACGCCAAGGCCCTCCTGCTCACGGAGGTCCTTACCGCCTTCGCGGCGATGGCGTTCCTCTGGTTCCTCGGTCACCTGCGCCATGTGATGCAGCGGGCCGAGGCCGGCCACGAGGAACTCTCGCCGATCGTCATGGTCGCCGGCGTGGCCCTGGCCGGCCTCGACATCATGTCGATGATGCCGACCGCCATCATGGCCTTCATGGCCCACCGGGGTGACGCCCTGGCGGGCACCACGGTGCGGATGATGTGGGACTGGAACCAGGTGGGCATCGCTTTCGTGACCCTGTCCCTGGGCCTGTTCCTGATCGTGGCGTCCATGGCCATGGTCCGTAAGGAGATGGTTGCCGCCTGGCTCGGATGGGCCGGCATGGTGCTGGCCGCTCTGTGCTGGATCGACGGGATCGTGATGTTCTTCCAGCTGAGCTACAGCTCGTTCGACAACGCCCTCGGGCTGGTCACCATCCTGGGTTTTGCCCTCTGGATGGCGGTAGCGAGCATCACGATGTTGCAGCGGCCGGAAGTCGTACGGCACGCGGCGTTGGCCAAAGCCTCGCCGGTCGTCGGCTGAGGGCTTGATTCGGCGGCCGGGGGCCACGAGGTCACCGGCCACCGAATCTCCATAGGCGGGTCTTGATTTGCGATCGACGGTGCGTCACCCTGTGACTACCGTGCAGGAGCACGGAGACCCAGGGGGACATATGCGTCGTTTGGACCGGTCGCGCGGAGGGGGGCGGGCGGCCACATCCGTCCTCAGCGCGTTGGCAGTCGTCACGTTGGTGGCATCGGCTTGCGGCAGCAGCCACAAGAACGGAAGCTCCACCACTACCACCGGCAACGGATCCGGCTCGTCCCACATCGGCGGCGGGTTCACGCTGGCCACGCAGGGCGGAGCGGGCGAGGGGCCCTACCCCTGGAAGTACCCCGGCTCCGGCAACGTCACGGTCGGCAGCGGGACCACCACCAGCGGTACCCAGTGCACCAGTGGGGCGCCCCAGGTTCCCAACGCCACCTACTCCGTGCCCTGCATCGCCAAGTTCACCGGCGACAACGGGGGAGCCACCTATAACGGCCTAACCGCTACCCAGATCACCATCGCCAACCGCGTCTTTCCCGGCTCGGCCAACACGGCCGAGGCCGCCGCCGTGGCCAAGCAGGAGGGCATCGCCCTGGCCCCGGTCACCGATCAGGTCCAGGCCGTGTTCCTCAAGTACTTCAACCAGGTCTTCGACCTCTACGGCCGCAAGGTCGTGATCGTCCCGGAGGCGTCGGACTCAAACAGCACCCTGGAGGCCCTCAACGAGAACCAGGCCCAGGCGTGCGCCGACGCCGACAAGATCACCAACTCGATGCACGCCTTCGGTGAGTGGGGGGTGGGCGACAAC
>DATLUK010000182.1:0-3164 GCA_035533195.1 Acidimicrobiales bacterium
CGCCGAGTTCTGCGAGGAGTTCCTCACCGACGTCACCGTGTCGGCCGACCGCGTGCTGGGTGAGGAGAACGAGGGCTGGCGGGTGGCCCGGGGCATGCTGGAGATCGAGCACTCCTGGGTCGGCCGCAGCGGGGGAGGCGGGACCCGCCGGCCCACCGGCGTGGCCGAGCTGGTCTCCCTGGCTGCCTCCCGCCAGCTGGCCGGAGACCCGGGCATTCAGCGCCGGGTGGCCGCCCTGCACGCCCTGGCTCGGACCCACGACCTCATGTCGGTCCGGGTCTCCAAGGGGATTGAGGACGGCCGGCTCAGCGCCGGACTGAGCGGGATCCTGAAGCTGGGCGCCGACATCGTGTGGCAGCGCCGGGCCGAGCTGGGCCTGGACCTGGCCGGCGCCGCCGCTTTGGCCTGGTCCCCCGAAGATCAGCACGGCGAATGGGCCCGCCACTATCTCACCAGCCGATCCGCCTCCATCGCCGGTGGTAGCGATGAAATCCAGCGCAACAACGTCGGCGAGGTGGCGCTGGGTCTGCCGAGGGAGCCCAGCTTCGACCGGGACGTCCCCTTCGATCAGGTGCCCCACAACTAGCGGCGGTAGTGTCCCGCCGGCGGCAACCGCGTGGAGTGACCGAATCTCTTATCCGACCACTCACGGCGGCGCCGGCCGAGGGATGCACGTTGGAGACACACCCCAAAATCTTGACCTTTGTCTTGTTGTGGCGAAATCGCGTTCGTTCAACAACACATTCGTAATCAAATCGGCGTCAGTCTCTGAGTAGCATCTCTCACTCCGCGCCACGGACTGTGGCCGGACTTACGGTCCGTGGTCGGATGTGGCCGAATGTGGCCGGGGGCGGTAAATGCTCCAGTGGGCACGGGTCAGATCAATGTGTCGACCAGGCCCCAGTCCAGCGCCTGGGCGGCGTCGATCCGCCGGCCGCTGAGGGCCATCCAGGCCAGCCGGTGGCGGCCGGCCCGGGCCTGGATGCTGGCCGTCCCCCCGGCTCCGGGGATCAGGCCCATGGAGACCTCAGGGAGTTGGAGCCAGGCGTCCGGAGTCGCCTCCACCCGGGTGCAGAAGGCCGGCACCTCGATGCCGGCCCCGATGCAGGCCCCGTGCAGGCGGGCCGTGGACGAGAGGCTCCTGAGCAGGGGTCCTGGACTGCGAGCGAGGCGCACGGCGTGGGCCAGGACAGGGTCTGCGGCGGCCCCGAACCAGCTGAGGTCCCCGCCGCTGCAGAAGTCGGGACCGGCGCCGGTGAGGACGACGTCGATGGGTCCGGGGTGGCTGGCTACGGCCCGCAGGGCGTCGACCAGGGCATCCCGCATCCCTGGGTCATAAGCGTTTCGGACCTCGGGCCGATTGAGGGTGATGGTCACCGCCTCGCCCGCCCACTCGACCAGGACCGGTTCGGTCGCGGGCCGCGCCGGCCCGGGCGGATGGCTGCGCCGCCACGCCTTGAACTCGGCGCCGGCCAGGAGCATGGAGTAGGCCGCCGACTCGACGGCCAACCCGTCGAGGACGGGGTGACCCTCGTTGAGCCGGGCCACGTGGGTAAGGACGGTGGCGGCCAGCGGAGTCGCTTCGCAGGTATCTGCCACCGCCCCGACGGCCGCGGCCAGATCAGGCACGGCCACCCATCCCGGCGCGGGGGCGCCGCCCGAGCACAGGGCCACATCGAGGAGGGGAGGGGCGGGGCCGGCCGGCGGCTCGGAGGTGAAGCCGATCAGCACCCGCCCGGGGTCGGGCTCGGCGCCGGCCAGCCAGCTGAGCTCCCGGGCATCCGAGACGTCCACGACCACCGCCGGATTGGCACCCTCGGTGAGCGGGGCCTCGCTCCACTCCGGATCCGAGAGCAGTTGGAGGAGTTGAGCCGGGTCCACCACCTCGGCACGGGAACGGGCCGGCATCGGCCGATGATAGGCAGGCGACCCGGGCCGGCTGCCTATGCTCCCCGGCCGTGAAGGTACGCATCGATGAGGATCTCTGCGCCGGGCACGGCCGCTGCTACAGCCTGGCGCCGGGTGTCTATGACTGCGATGACCTCGGACGCGGGACGGTCATAACCGAGGAGGTGCCCGAGGGCCTGCGGGCCCAAGCCGAGCTGGGGGCGCAGAACTGCCCGGAGCGGGCCATCGTCATCACCGAGGACTGATACCGACCCGCCGAGGGCAGTCAGCCCAGAAAGTCGTCTATCAGGCGGGCCAGGGTCACCGGATCGTCGCCCTGAACGCTGTGACCGGCCTCGGCCACGTGTTCGACTCGGGCGCTGGGATTGCGCCTGACCAGCTCGGCCTCGTCTTCATCGCCGACGACGGATTGGGGTCTCATGCCCCGTACCAGCATTAGAGGGACGGTGAGATCGGAGACGACGTCCCAGAGCTTGGCGGCACGCTCGGCCATGTCCACCGGCGGGGCTTCCTGGTCTGATCGACGGTGCCGGGCGTGGCGCCAGACCCAGCTGCCGTCCTCCAACTGCTGGGCATTGTGGAGGATGCCCCGGCGCAAGGAGGACTCGGTGCGCGTCGGGTTGAACTGGACGGTGCGGGCCAGGATGGCATCGAAGTCGGGGAAGGTTTCCGGTCCGTTGACGAAGTCGGTGATGACCCGGGACCGTTCCTGACTGAAACCCGGGGTGATATCCACCAGGATCAGAGCCCTGACCAGTTTCGGATAACCCCCGGCCAAGGCCAGGCTGGTCAGGCCGCCGAGGGACATGCCGACGACGGCCCCGGCCCCCGGAGCCAGTCGGCCGATCACCGCAGCCACGTCGGCGGCGTTGTCATCCAGGCCCAGGGCGCCGGCCCGGCCGCCGTCGGAGTGACCGTGGCCGGGGAGGTCGACGGCCAGGGCCGGTCGGTCCAGGGCGAGGAGCACGGTGTCCCAGGTATGGGCGTTCTGGGCCCCCCCGTGGAGGAAGACGATGTCGGGATCGGCCGCGCCCCACACGAGCGAACTCAGTTGGCGACCGTCGTCGAGGGCCACGCTCTCCCGCCGGACGACCGGCGGCCCGTTCCAATCCAGTCCGAACTCGGCGGCGTTCTCGTGGAACATCGAGAACTCGTCGTAGGGAACGCGACGAGGGGTGGTCTGACTGTCCGAAGGCGGGGGTTTGTCCACGCCGACACCGTAGGCACTCCAGCTAGACCCGGCCGGGCCGGCGCCC
>DATLUK010000183.1:0-3543 GCA_035533195.1 Acidimicrobiales bacterium
CCTTGTCGCGCGGTGGCGCCCCGCTGGTCGGCCAGCTGGAGTTGGAGGCGGCCCGGGAGCTGGGTCGGCGCTGCTGGTGGGCGCCGGTGGCCCGGACCAAGGCCGGGTCCCGGTGGCCGGACATCCAGGTGGTCGTGGCCGCGCTCGATCCTGACTCCCGTTACGCCTTCCGCATCGACCTGCCCGCCGGCATCGACCCGGAGCCGGCCCTGGCCAAGCTGGCCTCGGTCAGCAACGACGCCGCCTTCCCGGGCTACCCATACCCTCTGTCGGTGGCCGACCGCCTGGCCGCCTGCCCCGGTTGGGTGCGGGCCGAAGCCTGGCTGGCCCTGGACGAAGCCCTGGAGCGGGCCGGGGTGGAGTCCGAGTCCAGGCAGCGGGCTTTTGATGATCGTCACCGGCTGATGGAGCGGGCATGAGGGTGGACGAGGGAGAAGGCGGCTTCGCCGTCGGGGAAGGGCAGGCCGAGGTCAGGGGCCGCCTGTTCGGCCGCAACGTCCTGGAGGCGATCTTCCGGTCGGCCCCGGACGAGGACCTGTTCCTGGGCGAGCTGCTGGTAGGGGTGGACGAGGCCACCGGCCGGCGCTATCTGTTCCGCATCGTGGATGTCACCTACGGCACCGAGCACCGGGAGCCGGGCTGGGCCGAGCGGGTGGCCGGGACCCTGCTCACCGATGACGTCCGCGGTGAGAGCGGCGCCCACGTTGTCAATGAGCCGGGCCGGAGGACCTATCGGGTGGCCGAGTGCCGCTGCCTGGGCTACCTCAGCCCCGACGGGCTCAGCTTCCGCAAGCCCAAGAGCCTGCCCACCCAGTTCTCCCGGGTGGTGGCGCCCGAGCCCTCCGACTTCGCCTTCCTGGCCACCCGGATGGGCGACCTCCCCATCGGCCACCTGCGCAGTGGCGAGGCCGAGGTCGACTTCGAGGTCGGCATCCCCGGGGCCAGCCTGGCCAGCCACGTCGGCATCTTCGCCACCACCGGTATGGGCAAGTCCAACCTCATGCGCGTGATAGCCGGCTCGGTCATGCAGCGGGGCGGCCGCTACGGGTTGCTCATCGTGGATCCCCACGGTGAGTACCGTCCGGCGCTGGCCGCCCATCCCTGGGCGGGGGAGAGGCTGCGCACCTACGCCGCCCGGGCCTTACCCGGAACCTCGAGCCTCAAGGTGAGCCTGGGCGAGCTATCCGTCGATGACCTGCGCACGGCCTATGAGTGGAGCCGGCCCCAGGAGGAGGCTCTCTTCGAGCTAGAGCGCCATTACGACTCCGACGGGCTTTCCTGGCTGCTAGCGCTGGCCCAGATTGACGACCTTCCCGGATTCCGGGACGCTGAGCTCGACGGGCGCATCGCCCTGTCGACGCTGCAGGTGGTGCACCGCCGGGCCCGGCGTATAGTCGGGCTCTCCTGCATCGCCACCGATCCCCATGTGTCGGTCGGCTCGGCCGTGCTTCGCGACCTGACCGAAGGCATGGTGGTGCTCATTGACGTGAGCGGTCTGGGTTCCACCGAGGAGGTGCTCATCGCCTCCTACCTGACCCGACGCGTCCTCAACGAGTGGTCGACCGCCTATCTGGAGAATCCCGAGCTGCACGAGAGGCTGCCGGTGGTGAGCATCGTGCTGGAGGAGGCTCAGCGGGTGCTGGGTTCGAACAAGGACAGGGAATCCAATGTGTTCCCTCGACTGGCCCGGGAGGGACGGAAGTTCAAGGTCGGGCTGACGGCCGTGACCCAGCAGCCCAAACTCCTGGATGACGAGCTGTTGTCCCAGTTCAACACCTTCTTCATCCTCGGCCTGGCCGATGAGAAGGACCGCAACATTCTGAGGGCATCATCCAAGGCCGACCTGTCCGCCCTCGGTCCGGAGATACAGACACTGATGCCGGGGGAATGCCTGGTGGCCAATCTGTCGGCTCCCTTCGCCGTTCCGGCCACCATTCATCTCTACGAGGATCTGCTCAGGCGGGTCCCGCCGCCCCCGGCGGCCCGACCGGTGGCGGCGGCCAATGTGGCCGCCCTGGTGGACTGATGACGCGGCTGTCGCGGGTGTCGCTGCTGCCCCTGCTGCCGCTGATGACGGACGGGACCGGGATGTCTGCGGGGGAGATGGCGCCGTGAAGGTGGCCGCCCTGGGCGACGCCCACCTGGGTCGCTCCTACTACCCGGCCACACGGGCCGACGGGGTGAACCAAAGAGAGGCCGACTTCGAGGAGTCCTTCACCGCCGCCGTGGATCTGGCCCTGGCTCAAGAGCCCGACCTTATTGTGTGGCTGGGGGACATCTTCGACCATCCCCGTCCGACCTTCCGCTCCTTCCGGGTGGCCCAGCGAGCCCTCGCCCTCATCCGTGAGCACGGCGTCCAGGTCGCCCTCATCACGGGGAATCACGACACGCCGCGCCTGCCCGGCACCGGCAGCCCCTATTCCGCCCTGTCCGACAGCTTCCCCGAGTTCCACTTCGCCCACCGCTTGGCCTACGAGCGCTTCAATCTCGGCGGCGTGGTGGTCCATGCCGTTCCCCAGATGCTGACGGTGGAGGCCACCCTGGAGGCGCTGGCCCGGGCCGACGCCGAGCGCTCGCTCACGGCGTCCAACCTGCTGCTGACCCATCCCCGGATCACCCAGGTCGAGCCTCGCTACTCCGACATCAACGAGATCGAGGTGGACGCCGGCCTGTTGCGCTCGGACTTCGTGCTGCTCGGCCACTACCACTTCCACACCGAGGTGGCCGAACGCATCTGGTACGCCGGATCGACGGACACCTTCTCCTTTGCCGATGACCCGGACAAGGCCAAGGGCGTCGTCTTGCTGGACACCGACACCGGTGGGTGCCGGCACCTGGCGTTAGCCGGACAGCGGCCCCTGGTGACTCTGGAGACCATCGAGGCGTTGGGCCTCTCCCCGGCCGAGGTCCGCGCTCTCGTGCTGGATCGGGTGTCGATGGTGCCCGAGGGGGCCGTGGCCCGTTTATACATCGACTCGGTGGATGCGGAGGCCTACCGGCTGCTGGATCTGGAGGAGGTGCGGGCCGCCGGGGCGGCCGCTCTCCAACTCAAGCTCGAGCCCACCTTCACCGACTCGGCCACACTGGTGGCCCTGCCCGACCTGGGTTCGATGCCGGCCCAGTGGGAGCGCTATCTCGACGGCCAGGACCTCACCGGATTCGACCGGGAGCGGCTGCTGCGCCTGGGCCATGACTACCTCTCCCAGGCGGTGGAGAGCGCCCTGTGAGGATCACCCGGCTGTACCTGCGGAACTTCCGGGTCTATGAGGATCCGGTGGAACTGGAGATGCCGCCCGGCCTGGTCGGAATCTTCGGGCGCAACGGCGCCGGTAAGTCCACCTTGTTGGAGTCCATCACCTGGACACTGTGGGGGAAGGCCCGAACGGCCAAGGACCAGATCCGCACCTCGGGGGTGAACGCCGACTGCATCACCGAGGTGCAGTTCGAACACGAAGGTCACCTGTACCTGGTGCGCCGCACCCTGGCCGGCATGAACCACACGGTCAGGGCTGAGGCCCAGGCCGACGGAGCGCAAGTGGCCGA
>DATLUK010000184.1:0-2678 GCA_035533195.1 Acidimicrobiales bacterium
CCCTCCCAGCAACCCACCGATGACAAAGGTCTGGGAGATTACCCGGTCGATGTTCACCCCCATGAGGCTGGCGGTGTCGGCATCCTGGGCCACCGCCCGGATGCCTTTACCCAGGCGGGTGACCGCCACCATCCGGTCCAAGCCGACCAGCATGACCACCACCACCACCACCACCACCACCTGGTAGGTCTGCACCTGGGCGCCGAAAAGGGTGAAGGCGTTGCCATCCAGATTGAACGGCGCCTTGATGCTCACGGCATCCCGGCCGAACTCCTTGCCGGCCAGGTTGTAAAGAAAGTAGGAGGCACCGATGGCGCTTATGAGGAAGGCGATCCGGGGGGCGTTGCGCCGGCGCAAAGGCCGGTAGGCCGCCCGCTCCAGGACGAAGGCGATCAGGCCGCCGAAGACAGCCCCGGCCACGGTGCCCAGGACGACCATGACAACCGAGTCCAGGCCGTGGGGTGTGTGACCGCCGATAGTCCGGTTGAGGACAAAATACCCGGCAAAGCCTCCCGACATGAACACTTCGCTGTGGGCGAAGTTGATCAGCTGAAGGACGCCGTACACCAGGGTGTACCCCAGGGCGATTAGGGCGTAGAGGAAACCGTCCGAGAGCCCGGAGACCAGAAGGCTCCAGAAGGGATGGATGATGCACATAGGCGATCCCGGAACGGGAGCCGGGCGCCCCTGCGCCCGGCTCCCTCCGGAGTGCGGTCCTCCTAGCTACCGACCAGCTGAGACACCAGGCCTAGCTGGGCGAAGGTGCCGTTCTTGACCTGATAGACGTAGACGGCCGTGCCGCTGATGTTGCCATCGGCCTGGAACTGGACGTCCTTGGTGATGCCCTGGTAGTTGACGCTGTGCAGGGCGGTGACGACGGCGGCCCGGGTGATGGTCTTCCCCAGGCCCTTCATGACGCTGATGATGGTGTTGGTGGCGTCATAGGACTCCGCCGAATAGGTGCCCACCGCAAAGCCGGCCTGCTTCTTGAAGGCCGACACGAAAGACGCACCAGCCGGGACCTTGGTGATGTCACCGCAGGCGCAGCTGGCGATCGTCCCCTCCGCTACCGAGGCTCCCGCCTGGGAGATGTAGTGGGGGTCGAGGCTGCCGTCGTCAGAGGCCAGTTGGCCCTGGTATCCGGCCCCGCGGACCGCCTTGGCCAGCAGTGCGAAGTCGCAGTAGTAGCCGGCATAGAAGACGGCCGAAGGGTTGGCCGCCTTGATCTTCTGGGCGACCGCTCCGTACTGCTGCACGTTCCCGGTACCCGCCTGGCACTGAGTCGTGCCCGGGGCCTGCTCGTGGGTCACGGTGGCCCCGTCGGCCTGAGCCGCGGTGTCGAACGTGCCCACCAGGCCGCTGGCATAGGCGCTGGCATCATCCACCGAATAGATCGTCTTGGCTGCGAGCTTCTTGACGATGTAGCTGGCGTCAGCCGGCCCCTGGGCGTTGTCGTCGGCTACCACCCGGAAGAAGTTGGTCCAGCCCTGGGTGGCCAGGCCGGGGTCGGTGGCCGAGGGACTGACGGTGGCCAGGTTGGCCTCATGGAAGAACGGCTCAGCCGCCTTGGTGGCTCCGGAGAACGCCGGGCCGACCACAGCTACCACACTGCTGTCGTTGATGAGGGCCTGAGCCGCCGTCGGGGACTGGGTGGCCGACCCCTGATCGTCCTGGCTCGTGAACTTGAGGGTGAAGGGGAGCTTGCCGAAGGTCGTCCCGGAGTTGGCCTGCTGAATGGCCAGCTGGACCGCGAATTTCATGTTGAGTCCGAGCTGCGCATTACCGCCGGACAGCGGACCCTCATAGGCAATGGTGTAGCTCGGCCCTGAGCTCGAAGACGAGGACGTGCTCTTCGAGCTACTGCCACAGGCAGCCAATGCGATGGCGGCTACGCCCAACAGGGCGGCTGCCTTGACGGCAGACCGCGGGATTCGGGGGGCGAAAGCCCCCAGAGGTGATTGCATAGGTGAACTCCTGATTCGCCGATAATTCCGAAACGCCACACTAGGGGCTCGGTCAAGCAATTCCATGGTTCAAGCCCGACGGCGGACATTCGACCCAAATGGACCGGTCAGGAAGGGGGGCCGCCATCCAGCCGGCGGAGCAGCGCTCCCGACCCCATTACCGCCGCTCCGGCCGAGCCGCACCGACGGGCGAGGTCCCGGTCAGAGGTGAATACGGTGCGGGACCGCTCGGGCTGGGCCCCCACCAGGTCAACGATGGCGTCGTCAGCCGAACGGCCTCCCCCCGCGTAGGCCACATGCACCCGCCCCTCACCGAGCCCCTCGGACGGTCCTGATCCATCGAAGATGACCAGGACCTCGGTCTCCTCCGGCCAGGCGTGGGCCCGGAGGCGTGCCGTCAGCCGCTCCGCCGCCCCCCGCCGGTCCCGCCACCAGCCGTCCGGACGCGACCCCATGACGTTGTTCCCGTCCACGACCCAGAGCGCACTGAGCCGGTCGGGGCGGTCGGGGCCAGCCACGCCGGAACCTTAAGGGTCGGGAACGGGCCGGGCCTGTGCCATGCTGGGGCTGTCCATGGTGGCCGTAGCTCAGTTGGTTAGAGCGCCAGGTTGTGGCCCTGGAGGTCGGGGGTTCAAGTCCCCTCGGTCACCCCGCCTGGCGGTCTTCGGCTTCGGAGCCGACCGCTAAAGTCCTCCTCTCGCGCCTCTAGCTCAA
>DATLUK010000185.1:0-2554 GCA_035533195.1 Acidimicrobiales bacterium
TCGTCGTAGGGAACGCGACGAGGGGTGGTCTGACTGTCCGAAGGCGGGGGTTTGTCCACGCCGACACCGTAGGCACTCCAGCTAGACCCGGCCGGGCCGGCGCCCTTACGCTCCCGGCCCGACCCGGACCCGAGGCAGGAACGTGCACCCAGCCGAGATCGCCAGCCAAGCCCCCGACCGCCTGGCGGTGGTGATGGGTGACAGTGGTGAGTCGCTGACCTTCCGGGAGCTGGAAGAGCGCTCGAGAGCGCTGGCGGTCGCCTGGCACCGGGCCGGTGTGCGCCGGGGCGACACCGTCGGCATCCTGCTGGAGAACCATCTCCGGTTCCTGGAGGTGGCCTGGGCGGCCCAGCGCAGCGGGCTCTACTACACGGCGGTCAATTGGCACCTGACGCCGGAGGAGGTCGCCTACATAGTCTCCGACTCGGGGGCCAAGGTGCTGGTGTCATCCCGCCTCAATCTGTCCGCGGCCGAGGCCGCCCTGGCCGGCGCCGGCGCCGATGTCGGGGATGGGGCCGGTGCCGAGGACCCGAGCGGGATCCTCAAGGTTCTGGTCGACGGGACAGCCGAGGGCTGGCGGGGACTGGACGATCTGGTAGCCGAGGTCGGTCACGCCGACCTGGAGGACGAATGCGAAGGCGACTTCATGCTCTATTCCTCTGGCACCACCGGAAGGCCCAAGGGCATCCGCAGGCCCCTCACCTTTCGTCAGATGGGTCAGGGGGTAATCGGGGCCACCGGTTTCCTCCGACTGCTGGAGATGCAAGCGGGGGAGGTCTACCTGTGCCCCGCTCCTCTGTACCACGCCGCTCCGATCGCATGGTCCATGGGCGCCCAACGACTGGGCTCCACCGTGGTGGTGATGGAACGCTTCGATCCGGAACCGGCGCTGGCTCTGATCGAGCGCCACCGGGTCACCCATGCCCAGTTCGTCCCGACCATGTTCGTCCGGATGCTCAAGTTGCCGCCCGAGGCCCGCCAGGGCCACGACCTGTCCAGCCTGCGGGCCGCGGTGCACGCCGCCGCCCCCTGTCCGGTGGAGGTCAAACAGGAGATGATGCGCTGGTGGGGGCCGCGCATCTATGAGTACTACTCATCCACCGAAGGCGTAGGCGCCACTTTCATCGGACCGGAGGACTGGCTGGCCCATCCGGGATCGGTCGGCCGGTCCATCTACGGCACGCCCCACGTGGTCAACGATGACGGCAACGAGGTGGCCACCGGTGAGATCGGTACCGTCTATTTCGAGGGCAGCACCCCCTTCGAGTACCACAACGACCCGGAGAAGACCGCCGCCACCTTCGACCGTCACGGCTGGGGGTCGGTGGGGGACATGGGTTACCTGGATGAAGAGGGCTATCTGTACCTGACCGACCGGAAGACCTTCATGATCATCAGCGGTGGGGTGAACATCTATCCCCAGGAGATCGAGAACCTCCTGATCGGCCATCCGAAGGTGCTCGATGTGGCCGTGATCGGGGTGCCGAATCCCGACCTGGGCGAGGAGGTCAAAGCGGTGGTCCAACCGGTGGACTGGTCGGAGGCGGGCGCCGCTCTGGAGGCGGAGCTCGCCCAGATGTGCCGGGACAACCTGGCCGGGTTCAAATGCCCCCGCTCGTTCGACTTCGATCCTGAGCTGCCCCGTCAGGAGAACGGCAAGCTGTACAAGCGCTTGTTGCGCGACCGCTACCGGGCCCAGGCCGCCGGCTGACCCTTACACTCCCCGCTCGTGGACCTCGGCCTACGTGACAGGGTGGCCGTCGTCACCGGAGCCAGCCGGGGGATCGGTCGGGCCGCCGCCGCAGCCCTGGCGGAAGAAGGTGCCTCCGTCCTCCTCACGGCCCGGGGAGAAGAGGATCTCCAGCGGGCAGTGGCCGAGCTGACCGCCGCCGGCCACGACGTCGCCGGCCTGCGCGTGGACGGGGCCGAGCCAGGATCAGCCGCCGCCGTGGTGGCCGAGGCTCACCGACTCTGGAGCCGCATCGACATCCTGGTCAACAACGCCGGCGGGGGTCCGGCCGGGTCCGACCACGTGAGGAACTTCGACCCCGACACCTGGCTGGACGTCTACTGGCGCAACGTGGTCGTTCCAATGGCCCTGGCCACTGCCTGCCTGCCGGGGATGGTCGAGCGGGGCTGGGGCCGCATCCTCAACGTCGCGTCAACCATGGCTCGGGACCCGGATCCGCGCTTCGGTTCTTACGGCGCGGCAAAAGCGGCTCTGGCCCACGCCACCCGCAGCCTGGCCCAGGCCTACGCCGCCGAGGGGGTGATGGTCAACGCCGTGCTGCCCGGCCTGACCCGCTCCGAGGGGGTATTGAGCGGGTATGCGGAGGCGGCGGCCGCCTCGGGCCGCACCCCGGAGCAGATCGAGGAGCGGATGATGCAGCTGCAGCCCATCGCCGCCGGGCGAACCGGGGAGCCCGAGGAGGTGGCCGCCGCCATCGCCTTTCTGTGCTCGGAGCGGGCCTCATGGATAACCGGCGCCCTGCTGCTGGTCGATGGCGGCACGGTCCGGGTCCTGCCGTGACGGCCGGACGCGACCCCTACTACG
>DATLUK010000186.1:0-2885 GCA_035533195.1 Acidimicrobiales bacterium
GGGCTCAACACCGCCCAGCGCGACGCCGTGCTCCACGGCCAGGGGCCGCTCCTCATCCTGGCCGGGGCCGGCTCGGGCAAGACCCGGGTGCTCACCCACCGCATCGCCCATCTCATCCAGGAGCAAGGGGTCAGCCCGTTCTCCATCCTGGCCATCACCTTCACCAACAAGGCGGCCGAGGAGATGCGCAACCGGGTCACCGGCCTGGTCGGCCCGGTTGGCCAGCGCATGTGGGTCTCGACCTTTCACTCCGCCTGTGTCCGCATCCTCCGGCGGGAGGCCTCGCGGCTGGGTTACAAGTCGTCCTTCACCATCTATGACCAGGCCGATGCTGTCCGCCTGACCGGCTATGTCATCCGGGACCTGAACCTGGACCCAAAGCGGTTCGCTCCCCGTGCGGTGCACGCCACCATCAGTCAGGCCAAGAACGAGCTCATCGACTTCGACACCTACCGCTCGGGGGCCAGGACCATCTTCGAGCGCAAGATTGCCGACGTATACGCCGGCTACCAGCAGCGCCTGCTGGCGGCCAGTGCCATGGACTTCGATGACCTGCTGGTGGTCACGGTCAACCTCTTCCAGGCCTTCCCCGACGTGCTGGCCAACTACCAGCAGCGCTTCACCCACATCCTGGTCGATGAGTTCCAGGACACCAACCGAGTCCAGAACGAGTTGGTGATCCTGCTGGCCGGCATCCATCGCAACCTCTGTGTCGTGGGCGACACCGACCAGTGCCTCCCGCCAGGAACGATGGTGTCGACGCCATCGGGGCCGGCCCCGATCGAATCGCTCATGGATGGCGCCGAGGTGACGGGCACGGGCCACTCCGCCAACCTGGTCGCCAGCCAGGTCACCCATGTCCATCGCGGGGACTGGCAGGGGCGGTTGTACTCCATCCGGGTGGGGGACCGGGTCCTGCGCGGCACCCCCCACCACATGGTCCTGGCCGACACCACTACCCCGGCGGGAGGCTGGTTGGTGTATCTGATGTACCGGGCCGACCGCGGCTATCGCGTCGGCCTGGTCAAGAGCGTGAGGCAGAACGACTACGGGCGCGCCGACTCCGGCCTGCGCGTGCGCAGCGGGCAGGAGCACGCCGACAAGATGTGGGTGCTCAAGGTCTGTTCCAGCCGGGCCGAGGCGTCGTACTGGGAATCCTGGTTCGCCGCCCGCTACGGACTGCCCACGGCCTGTTTCCACGGCGTCGGCCGGGACCTGGCCATGGACGAGGCGTTGTTGGCCCGCCTCTACGACTCGCTCGACACCCGCACCGCGGCCAAAACGCTCATGGAGGATCTGGATCTGCATCCAGAGTTTCCCCATCTGCGGCCACAGAACGGTCGGCGCCGGGAGTCCATCAACCTCACCATGTTCGGCGATGGCCGGGGCGCGGTCGGTAGCCACCGGATCCAATGGTCCTCCACGCGGACTGACATCCAGGAGCGTCTCCGGGCTGCGGGTTACGAGCTGCGCAAGGGCAAATCGGCATCGCTCCGGTTCGAGACGGCCCGGAAGGACTACACCGAAGCGCTCAGCCTGGCCCGATCAGTGGCGGCGTCGGGTCGGATGGAGCTAAACCGCCGGGCCAGTATCGGCGGGTCCGTCTACCAGTTCATGCCTCTGGCCCATCTGCATCCGGGGATGACGGTGCTGGTCGAGGGGGAGTCCGGGTTCACGCCGGCCCGTATCGATGGGGTCGACGTGGAGGACTACGACGGCCCGGTGTACGACCTCGAGGTAACGCCCTCGCACACCTACTCAGCCCAGGGCCTCCTGGTGCACAACAGCATCTATGCCTTCCGCGCCGCTGACATCCGGAACATCCTGGAGTTCGAGGGGGCTTTTCCTGACGCCACCGTGATCGTATTGGAGCAGAACTACCGCTCCACCCAGACCATCCTGGATGCCGCCAATGCCGTCATCGCCAACAATCAGAAGCGTAAGCCCAAGACATTGTGGACCGACCAGGTCGGCGGTGAGCCGATCGTCCATTACGAGGGCCAGGACGAACACGATGAGGCCTCCTGGATCGCTCAGGAGGCCGGCCGTCTGCACGACCACGAGGACTTCCGCTACGGGGACCTGGCTGTCTTCTACCGGACCAATGCGCAGAGTCGGGTCCTGGAAGAGGAGCTGGTGCGCCGGCGCATCCCCTACAAGGTCATAGGAGGCACCCGCTTCTACGATCGCAAGGAGATCAAGGACCTCCTGGCCTATCTCCGGGCCATCGCCAACCCGGCCGACGAGGTGTCGCTCAAGCGGATCGTCAACGTGCCCAAGCGGGGTGTTGGTGACACCAGCGTCGGACGCCTCGACGCCTGGGCCCGGGCCAACAATGTGGCCTTCGGTGACACCCTCGGGAGGGCGGCCGAGGCCGGCGTGTCCGGGCGGGCCCTCAGCGGACTGGTGCGCCTGGCCGAATTGCTGGCCCGGCTGCGCGAGCGCCGCGACGAGGGCCCCGGCATGCTGTTGCGGGAGGTCATCGACGCTACGGGCTATGTGGCCGAGCTCGAAGCCGAGCGGTCGGTGGAGGCGGCCGGCCGAGTGGAGAACGTGTCCGAGCTGGTGACCACCGCCTCCGAGCACGAGGACCTGGACAGCTTCTTGGAGGCGGTCAGCCTGGTGTCGGATGCCGATGAGATCGACGGGGACGAATCGACCGTCAGCCTCATGACCATCCACACCGCCAAGGGGCTCGAGTTCCCGGTCGTGTTCCTGGGCGGCATGGAGGAGGGGATCTTCCCCCATCAGCGCTCCATCGGTGAGCCCGACGAGATGGAGGAGGAGCGCCGCCTCTGTTATGTGGCCATCACCCGGGCCCGCCAGCGGCTCTACCTCTCCAACGCCTTCTGCCGGGTGCTCTGGGGCGGGGCCCAGTACAACCC
>DATLUK010000187.1:0-25412 GCA_035533195.1 Acidimicrobiales bacterium
CGCCGTGGTGGTCAGCCCGCCCACCGAGGCGGCCAGCCTGCGCTCGATCCAGGTGGTGAGCCTGGCCCCCCGCCTGGCCCTGGTGGTCGGCGTGGTCTCCAACGGCAGCGTGGTCAAGCACAGCCTGGAGCTGGCCGAGGACGTCTCCCCAGAAGAGCTGGGCGCCCTCTCGGCCCACCTCTCCGCCCACCTGGTGGGGAAGGCGACGGTGGACTTGGCCGTGCTGCCCGCCACCGGGGATGAGGTCCTCGACCGGCTCGCTGGCCTGGCCAGCCACGCCCTCAGCGACACGGCCGGTCCGGATCACGAGCAGGTCTTCATGGGGGGCGCGTCCCGGATGGCCTCGGCCTTCGATGCCGTGGATACCGTGCGCAGCGTGCTCGGCGCCCTGGAACAGCAGTACGTGGTGGTGTCTCTGCTGCGCGACGTCCTGGACCGGGGCCTGTCGGTGGCCATCGGCCATGAGCACGGCCTGGTCCCCCTGGCCGAGTGCGCGGTGGTGGTGGCCCCTTACGGGGGCGCCGGGGGCGACGGGACGGGGACCATCGGCGTGCTCGGCCCGACCCGGATGAACTACCCGCAGGCCCTGGCCGCGGTGGCCGTGGTCAGCCAGCGCCTGGACCGCCGGCTGGAGGAAGGATGAGCCGGGCCGAGTCCGACTACTACGAGCTGCTCGGCGTGAGCCGCAACGCCTCGGAGGACGAGCTCAAGCGGGCCTATCGCAGTCTGGCCCGCCAGCTGCATCCCGACACCCACGGGGCTACGCCCAACGCCGAGGCCGAGGAGCGCTTCAAGGCCGTCACCGTGGCCTACGAGACCCTGCGTGACCCCGAGCGCCGGCGCCGTTACGACATGTTCGGACCCGACGGCGCCCGGGCCGGCGCCGGGGCCGGGGGGATGGACCCCAACGCCTTCTTCGGGGGCGGCGGGCTCAATGACATCTTCGATGCCTTCTTCGGGGGAGGCGGCGGGGGCGGTGGCTTCGGGGCCGCCGGCCGGCGCCCATCGCCCCATCCCCGGGGCGCCGACGCCGAGGTGGCCCTCCAACTCAGCTTCGAGGAAGCCGTCTTCGGAGCCCAGAAGGAGGTGTCGGTCCGCACGGCCACGGTCTGCACCACCTGCTCTGGCAGTGGCGCCCGGCCCGGGTCGACGCCGACCCGCTGCTCGGCCTGTGAAGGGGCGGGGGAGGTCCGCCGGGTGCGCCAGTCCATCCTGGGCCAGGTCGTCACCGCCGCTCCCTGCCAGCGCTGTGGCGGGCTGGGGGAGGAGGTGCGCAGCCCCTGCGTCGACTGCGGCGGGGACGGTCGGCGCAGCGAAACCCGGACCTGGCAGGTCGATGTGCCCGGCGGTGTGGACCACGGGGTGACCCTGCGCCTGACCGGCCGGGGCCCGGTCGGCCCCCGTAACGGCCCGCCCGGTGATCTCTACGTCCACCTCATGGTCACGCCCCACCAACGATTCCAGCGGGAGGGCTACGACCTCATCCAGACCGTGCACGTCACCATGGCCCAGGCCGCCCTCGGGGTCCGCATGCCGTTCGAGACCCTGGACGGCAGCGAGGAGCTGGAGGTGCCGGCGGGCACCCAGAGCGGGCGGGTCTTCAAGCTGCGGGGCCGGGGTGTTCCCCGGACCGACGGGCGGGGCCGGGGCGACCTGCTAGTGCCGGTGGTCGTGGATGTACCGAACGGGCTGTCCAAGGCGGAAGAGGAGCTGCTGCGCCAGTTTGCCGCCGAGCGGGGCGAGGAGGTCAGCCCGCCCGACTCCGGGAGCCTAAGGGCGCGGATCCGCTCGGCCTTCCGCTGAGCCGGTGACCGGGTCCGGCGGCCCCCACCCGGAGCTGCGGGCGGCGCCGGCCCACGTCTTTGTGGCCCACCTAGACCATCCCGAGCTCGAGGAGGACGACGCCCACCACCTGACCCGGGTGATGCGCCTGCGGGACGGGGCGGCGGTGGGCCTCTCCGACGGGGCCGGGCGCTGGCGCACGGGGCGGCTCACGCTCGGCGCCCCGACCGGAGCCGGGCCTGGCGCCGGCGCCCGGCGGGCGGGTATCGAGCCCGATGGCCCGATCACGGCCGATCCGGCCCCTGAGCCCGCCGTCTCCCTGGCCGTCGCGCTGCCCAAGGGGGACCGGGGAGACTGGGCGGTTCAGAAGCTGACCGAGCTGGGCGTGGATGAGATCATCGTCCTCGATGCCGCCCGCTCCGTGGTCCGCTGGGACGAGGACCGCGCCTCCCGCGGCATGGCCAGGCTCAGCCGCATAATCCGTCAGGCCGCCATGCAGGCCCGCCTAACCCGCCTGCCCCGCCTGGCCGGGCCGCTCACGGTGGCCCGGGTGGCGGCCGACCCGGGCGTCGCCTGCGCCGGGGCCGAACCCGGCGCCGCCAACGCCCCCGATCTGGCCCACCCCCGGGTCCTCATCGGGCCCGAGGGGGGATGGGCGGAAGGGGAGGTGCCGGCCGGGGTGGCCCGGGTCGGCCTGGGGCCCACGGTCCTGCGCACAGAGACAGCGGCCGTGGCTGCCGCCACCGTCCTCGTCCTCCTCCGGGCCGGCCTGTTAAATTAGAGCACTCTCAGTGGCAGGCTGAGCCTCTGGGACATATAGCCGGCACTTACGGCCAGGGAAACAGCCGGAAACGACAGGTTTGATCCCTGGTAATTGGCACTAAGCGTGGTAAGGTGTGCGGATGACGGAAGAGTGGGACGATCCCGGCTACGCCCGCCTCGTGGGCGAGCGACTCCGCGACGTGAGAAAACAGAAGGGTCTGTCCCTCCAGGCCGTCGAGGCCCGCTCGGACAAGGAGTTCAAAGCGTCCGTATTGGGTGCCTACGAACGTGGTGAGCGGTCCATCTCCGTTCCCCGCCTCCAGCGCCTGGCCGCCATCTACAACGTGCCCGTCGACCAGCTCCTGCCCAAGCCCACCCCGGTCCCGGCCTGGGGCGCGGGCCTGATCGATCTGACCATGGACGAGCCCGCCGCCCGGGCCCAGGCGGCCGCCGGCGCCGGCGCCGGCGGCTCTCCGGAGGGAAAGGTCGCCATAGACCTGTCCCGCCTGGAGGTAATCGAGGGCCCGGAGCGGGAATTGCTCCGCCGCTACCTGGCCTCCATCCAGGTCCAACGCCAGGACTTCAACGGCCGGGTGCTCACCATCCGGGCCGAGGATATCCAGGCCGTGGCTCGCCTCTTCGACCTGTCGGCCCTCGCCATGCGCGAGCGCCTGAACGACCTGGGTCTCTGCCTCCAGCGCTGAACGACCCGTTTGGGGTCTATGTCCACGTCCCCTTTTGCGCCGCCCGCTGCGACTACTGCGCCTTCGCCACCTGGGACGACCGCGGCCAACTGATCGACGCCTACATGGCCGCCCTCGCCACCGAAGTGAGGCGGGCGGTGAACGAGGGCCGCCTGGTCCAGGCGTCCAGCGTCTTCTTCGGCGGGGGCACCCCCTCCCTCGTCCCAGCGATCCAGCTGACCGCGACCCTCGCTCTCATCCCCCTTGCCCCGGGAGCGGAGGTGACGGTCGAATGCAACCCCGACACGGTCGAGGATGACCTCCTGGCCGCCTACCGCCAGGGCGGCGTCACCCGCATCAGCATGGGGGTGCAGAGCCTGGACCCGGCCGTGCTGGCCGGCCTCGGCCGGACCCATACCCCGGCCAACGTCGCTCCGGCCGTGAGGGCCGTCGAGCGGGCCGGGTTCGGGACTTTCAACCTCGACCTCATCTATGGGGTGGCAGGGGAGTCCCTGGCCTCCTGGCAGACGACCCTCCGGGGCCTGCTCGATCTGGGCCCTCCCCACGTCAGCGCCTACGCCCTGACCGTGGAGCCGGGGACGCCCCTGGCCGCCCAGACCGACCGCCACCCCGACCCCGACCTGCAGGCGGATATGTACCTGGCTGCGGTCGAGGCGTTCGGGGTGGCCGGCCTGGACTGTTACGAGATCTCCAACTTCGCCCGCCCCGGCCACGAGTGCCGCCACAACCTCCTGTACTGGTCCCAGGGCGACTACCTAGGCTTCGGGGCCGCCGCCCACTCCCACCTCCAGGGGCGACGCTGGTGGAACCTCCGAACTCCCGAGCGCTACATCCAGGCCGTGACCGCAGGGCTTCCGACCGAGGCGGCCGGGGAGGACCTGGACGGCCCTACCCGGGCTACCGAGCGCCTGACCCTGGCCCTGCGCACCCGCCAGGGCGTCCCGCCCGACGCCCTCTCCGACTTGCCCTTGCTGCTGGGCGAGGGCCTGGTCCGCCTGGAATCCGCCTCGGGTCGTGCCGTCCTGACCCCCCGGGGCCGGATGCTCGCTAACGAGGTGGCCCTCCGGCTCAGGTAGCCCTTGCCGCCCGGGGTCGGCTCCTCGCCAACAGGTGGCGGCCCTCCGGCTCAGCTAGCGCTGACACCCCGAAGCCGGGGCCCACGGTTACTGTCGGCCCCGATGGAGACGGAGTGGCTCAGTACTCGGGAGGCCGCCCTGCGGGTCGGCGTGACCCTGCGGACCCTCTACCGCTTCATCGACGAGGGCCTAGTACCGGCCTACAAGTTCGGCCGGGTCATCCGCCTGAAGGCGACCGACGTGGACGTCTTCATCGAGTCCTCCCGGATCGTGCCGGGCTCCCTCGAGCACCTCTACCCCGACTTGAAGCAGCCCGACTCCGAGGACTGAGCCAGCCCGGCGCCGAGGCCGGCGCCGGCTACTTGAACCAGATGCGCTGGTAGGACCGGCTGTGGGGGTGGAGCAGCAGGGCGACCAGGGCCACCTGGATCATGAGGCTCAGCAGCAGCTGGCCGAAGATGGCTCCGCCCGACAGCTGGACCAGCAGGACCACGGGCATGACCGCGGCCGCGATAGCGACCCCGTAGCCCCACTTGCGCTCGTTGGCCACCCCGTAGCCGCCCCCGATCTCGGCCGCCACCAGCAGGAGCCGGAGCGGGAGCACGCCACCGGTCCCGAAGCCGAGGAGCGTGAAAGCGGCATTGAGGTAGAGCAGGATGACCGCCACCTGGAGGGTCTGGGGCTGGGTGTTGTTGAGCCAGCGGGTCTTCCTCATCCGCCTCAGTGTGCCCCAACTCCGAGGGCCACCGGAGTCGCCGGCGCCGCCGGCGCCGACCGGGCCGCCAGCTGCCCGCAGGCGGCGTCGATCCGGGTGCCCCGGTTGCGCCGGACGGTGGCGTTGACCCCGATGGTGACCAGCCGGTCCCGGAAGGCGCCCACCGCCGCCGGGCTGGATCCGACCGTGGGGTAGCCGGGGGTCGGATTCAGCGGGATGAGGTTGACGTGGGCGCCCAGAGGAAGGGCCAGCTCGGCCAGCTGGGCGGCGTCCGAGGCCCGGTCGTTGACTCCGGCTATGAGGGCCCATTCGAAGGAAATCCGCCGGCCGGTGGCGCCGAGATAGTCCCGCGCCGCCGCCATGAGCTCGGCTATCGGGTAGCGCCTGTTGAGGGGCACCAGTTCGTTCCGGAGCCCGTCGTTGGCGGCGTGCAGGGAGATGGCCAGGTTGACCGGAAGGCTCTCCCGGGCCAGGCGGCGGATACCCGGCACCACGCCCACGGTGGAGATGGTGATGTGGCGGGCGGATATGCCCAGGTCCCCGTGCAGGCGCTCCACCGCCGCCCATACCCGCGGGTAGTTGGCCATCGGCTCGCCCATGCCCATGAACACGACGTTGCCGGGCCGCAGGGGCCGGCCGTCGGACGCATCCCGGCGATCCGTACCCGCTGCCACCACCTGCTCCACGATCTCACCCACGCTCAGGTGCCGACTGAAACCGGCCTGGCCGGTGGCGCAGAAACCACAGCCCATAGCGCAGCCGGCCTGGCTCGACACGCAGACCGTCGAGCGGGTGCCGTAGTCCATGAGCACCGTCTCGACCCGGGCGCCGTCGGCCAACTCCCAGAGCCACTTGACCGTGCTGCCCCGATCGGCCCGGCTGACCGTCACCAGCCGCAGTGCCGGCGACATGGCCCCCTCTGCCTCCAGCCTCCTGCGCAGCCGGGCCGGTAGCGAACTCAACTCACCCGGCGCCACCAGCTGGCGGTACAGGCCGTCCCACACCTGCTCGACGCGGTAGCGGGGCTCACCGTCCAGGAGCTCGGCCAGCTCCTCCCGGCCCAGGTCGTATCGGGCCACGAACCCAATCCTACCGTCCGAGCGCCGGTCCCTACCCGCCGCCGGTCCACGGCCTGAGCCCTGCCGCCACTGCTCGTGGCCGTCAGGGCCTGCTGAACGCGGAAGGCGGCGCGGAGTGAGAGATGCAACTCAGACACACCCGCCGAGATCTTGCATTTTGTCTCTTGGTGGAGAATAAATGTTCGTACCATAACGATTCTGTAATACAAAGCGGGTGGGTGGTCAAGTCGTATGTCTCGGCGCGCCGGTAGCGTTCCAGCGTGGCCCAGCCCTATGACGACCACCACCACCGCGACATCACCGGGGGTGCGGCCCGCGCCGCCGTTTTCGGCATAAGCGACGGGCTGGTCACCAACGTCTCGCTGATCCTGGGGGTGGCCGGGGCCGATCCGGGCGGCCACATCGTGCGACTGGCCGGGGTGGCCGGGCTGGTGGCGGGGGCCTTTTCCATGGCCGCCGGGGAGTTCGTCTCCATGCGGGCCCAGTCAGAACTGCTGGAGCGGGAGCTGGACAACGAGCGCCTGGAGTTGGCCCGGAACCCGGCTATGGAGCAGAAGGAACTGGCCAAGATCTACGAGAGCCGGGGACTGGATACAGGCACGGCCTTCGAGATGGCCGGGCTCATGATGCGGGACCCAACCATGGCCCTCGAGACCCATGCCCGGGAGGAACTCGGCGTCAATCCAGCCTCGCTCGGCTCCCCGCTCCAGGCGGCCGGATCCTCGCTGGTGACCTGCGCCGTCGGCGGCCTGGTCCCGCTGCTGCCCTGGCTGTTCACCAGCGGCCCGGCCGCCATCATTGCCACGATCGTGCTGGCCGCCACCCTGGCCATTCTCATAGGCGTGGCCCTGGCCGCCTTCACGGGCCGGTCGGTGGCCAAGACGGTGGCCCGCCAGCTGCTGGTCTCGAGCGTGGCTGCAGCCGTCACCTACGGCATCGGCACCATGGTCGGCATCTCCGGCGCCGCCTAACCCTGCCCGGGAACCGGGTCCCGCCGGCGGTCAGCCGCGTGCCGGCGTTGTTCTGCCGGCGGCCTTCGGGCGGGGCGCCCGGAGGGTTCAGCGGGCGGGGATGTCGCCCACGTAGGCCTGGTCGGAGTGCTCGACCTCGAAAGCCATGGAGCGATAGAGGTTGACGGCCGGCTCGTTGCCGGCGTCGACGTAGAGCATCCCGGTCCGCAGTCCCTGGCCCGTCAGCCATTCGAGGCCGGTCACCACCAGGGGTCGTCCGAGGTGCAGATGCTGGAAGTCGGGATCTACGGCTATGACGTAGATCTCCCCGAGCGGGGGCTGGTGGTCGGAGTGGACCTTGGTCCAGCAGAAGCCGGCCAGCCTTCCGTCCACCTCGTGGAGACGGAAACCTTCGGGGTTGAACCAGGCCTCCCCCTCCCGCTGGAGGATCGTGTCCAGGTCCCATCCGCCCTGTTCGGGGTGCCAGGAGAAGGCCCGATTGTTGACCTCCAGCCAGCTCCGCTCGTCCTGGCCGGGCACGAAGGCCCGGGTCGCGAGCGTCGGGCTGTCTTCGGGCAGGGGTAGGGGCCGGCGCATCTGGTACAACTCCCGGCCCCGGTGGAGGCCCACGGCCGCCGCCAGGACGTCGTGTTCGGGCCCGGCGTGGTGGACCCACATGTGGACGTGCCCGCCGCCCTGGTCGGCCACCACCTCAAGGGCGGAGCGGACCAGATCGAGGCCGATGGTGCTCTCCGGGCTGCGCCAGTGCGGGTCGACCACATACTCAAGGGCCCAGTTGCCCGAGCCCCGGCTGACCTGGGCGTAGCCCACGGGATGCTCGTGCTCGCTCTCCCAGGCCACCAGGCCGGCAAAGTCCCGCCGCCCACCGTGGACCAGATCCAGCCATTGGTGGTCTCCCAAGGCCGGATGATGGTCGTGAGCTTCGGCCACCTCGAGCAGCTCGGCCACGGCGTCGATGTCGACTCGGCCCATCTGGCGTTTGACTTCGAGGCGGTGCACGGGTCGCACCGTACCGGCTCGACCCCAGTCGGCCAGATGAACCGGCAGTACTGGAGCACTGTTCAGGGGCCATGCCGGGCATGACCCGGTGGTCCGGGGGCGGTGGGTACCCTGCCCGGCATGGCCCGGCCCCGCTCGCCCCAGGGCCGCGCCCGGGAGACCCTGGCCCGGCTGGGGGATGAGTACCCCGGTTCGGCGGCTGAACTGTGCGCTCTCAAACACCGAGGTCCGTTCCAGCTACTGGTGGCCACCATCCTCTCGGCCCAGTGCACCGATGAACGGGTCAACATGGTGACGCCCGAGGTGTTCCGGCGCTGGCCTACGCCGGCTGACCTGGCCCGGGCCAACCCCGCTGAGGTCGAGGACGTCGTCAAGTCGACGGGGTTTTTCCGCAGCAAGACGAAGAGCTTGGTAGGGATGGCGTCGGCGGTGGAGGGTAGTTTCGCCGGGGAGGTGCCTCACGACATGGAGGACCTGGTCACCCTGCCCGGCGTGGGGCGCAAGACCGCCAACGTGGTGCGCTCGGTCGCTCTCGGCCTGCCCGGGCTGCCGGTGGACACCCACGTGCTGCGCCTGTCCAAGCGGCTGGGGCTGACTCAGGCCACCGACCCGGTCAAGGTGGAGCTGGAGCTCAACGGCATGGTGCCGGCCGCCGAGCGGGGGGCGCTGAGCCTGCGGCTGATCCTGCACGGGCGCAAGGTGTGCGTGGCCCGCAAACCCCGCTGCGCCGACTGCCTCCTCAACGACTACTGCCCCCGGGTTGGGGTCTAGGCCGGCCGTTTCGGGTCGGCGGCCAGGATCTTGTCCAGGCGGCGGACGGCGTGGTGGAGCTGGCGGTCCACGGCGGCCAGCTCCCCGGCCACGTCCTCCCGCCGGGCGCCGGCAAAGGCATCGGCCATGGTGCCCACCCGGCGGCGAATCTCCTCCAGGGCAGTGCTGAGGGATGACAGCTCGGCGGCGGAGACGCTCATGGCTCTGGTCTAGCCGAGTCGGAATCTCGGCGGGGCCGCCAGCCATAACTCGGAGGGGCGGACAGCCATAACTCGGCGGGGCTGGCCAGGGGCCTCCGGTAGCATCCGGCGTCCAATGTTGCAGCGACTCGACCTGCGCGGCCGGGGCGACCGCCTGACGGCGTCCCTGCCCCGCCCGGCCGCCGCCGATAACCCTCCGCTGGAGGCGGTGAGGCAGATCATCGCCGAGGTGCGCCGGGGCGGGGACCAGGCGCTGCGGGAGTTGACGGCCCGCTTCGACAAGGTCGATGTGGAGACGTTGCGCGTGGCGCCGGCGGCTATGAAAGAGGCGCTGGAGTCCATCCCGACCGAGTTGCGCACGGCTATGGAGGCGGCCCGCGACAACGTGGAGGCCTTTCACCGCTCTCAGCCCCTGGAGGACGGCCGCTACGAATCCGGAGGCGTGCTCGTCCGCGAGTTGATGGTCCCGGTGGACCGGGCCGGGCTGTACGTGCCCGGCGGGCGGGCCGTGTACCCCTCGACGGTGCTCATGACGGCGGTGCCGGCCCGGGTGGCCGGGGTGCCGGAGTTGGTTCTCTGTGTTCCCCCCGGTCCTGACGGCTGGGTCCCGACCCCGACCCTGGCCGCCGCCGCCCTGGTCGGGGTGGACGAGGTCTACGCCGTCGGCGGAGCCCAGGCCATCGCGGCCATGGCGTACGGGACCGAGTCCATCCGCCCGGTGGACGTGATCGTAGGGCCGGGCAATATCTACGTGTCGGTGGCCAAGGCCGAGGTGGCGGGGCGGGTGGGGATACCGAATGGCTTCGCGGGCCCCTCGGAAGTGGTGGTGGTGGCCGATGAGACGGCGCCGGTGGACTGGGCCGCCATCGACGTCATCGTCCAGGCCGAACACGGCCCGGACGGCCTGGCCTGGCTGGTGACCTGGTCCGAGGCCACCGCCGACGCGGTGAGCGCAGCCGTCGAGCGGCTGGTGGCCGAGTCACCGCGGCGGGCGGAGATCGAATCCACCCTGCGCGACGGCGGCTACGCGGTGGTGGTGGACGGACCGGAGGAGGCCATGGCCGTCTCCAACGCCATCGCCCCCGAGCACCTCGAAATCATGACCGCCCACCCCGAGGAGCTGGTGCCCCTGGTCCGATGCGCCGGGGCCGTGTTCCTCGGGGCCAACGCCCCGGCCAGCCTGGGCGACTACGCCGCCGGTCCTAGTCATGTGCTGCCTACTTATGGGACGGGTCGATTTGCGGGCGGGTTGAGGGTGGACGACTTCGTCAAGAAGATCCACTTCGTGTCGGTGGACGACGCCGGCCTGGCCCGGCTCAGCCCGGTCGTGGAGGCCATGGCCGAGGCCGAGGGTCTGGCCGCCCACGCCGCCTCGGTGCGCATGCGGGCACCGAAGGGGTCGGCGTGAGCGGGGCCGGCGTGAGCGGGGCCGGCGAGGGTGCCAGCGCCGGCGGCGGTCTGCCGGTGGCGCCGCGGGACGACCTGGCTTTGGTGGAGGGGTACCACAGCCCGCAGGTGGACGTGGAGGTGCGGCTCAATACCAACGAGGCACCTTGGCCGCCGCCGCCGGGTTTTGTGGACGCGCTGGCCGATGAGGTCAGGACCATCGCCTTCAACCGCTATCCGGACCGGGCGGCTCGGGAGTTGCGTGCCGCGCTGGCCGAGCTGCACGGAGTGAGGACGGAGCAGATTTTTGCCGCCAACGGGTCCAACGAGGTCATCCAGTGCCTGCTGCTGGCCTTCGGCGGGCCGGGGCGGGCTGCGGCGGTCTTCGAGCCGACCTATCTGCTGCACACCCACATCGCCAAGATCACCGGCACGGAAGTGCTCACCGGCCGGCGCTCCGAGGATCTCTCTCTCGACGTGGCCGAGTTCGAGCGCATCAACTCCGCCCACCGGCCGGCGGTGACGTTCATCTGCTCCCCCAACAACCCGACCGGGCGGTCCGAATCGCGTGAGGTGATCGAAGCCGTAGCCGCCCAGGCGGCCGGTCTGGTGGTGGTGGACGAGGCCTACGGCCAGTTCGCCCGGTGGTCGGCGCTACCGCTCGTCACCGACCAGGGTCGGGTGGTGGTGGTCCGCACCTTCTCCAAGACCTGGTCGATGGCGGCCAACCGGTTGGGTTACGTGGTGGCGCCGGCCGGCGTGGTATCGGTGCTGGAGGACGTGGCTCTGCCCTACCACCTCGATGCCATCAAGCAGGCCGCCGGTCGCGTGGCCTTGCGCTTCCGCGCCGAGATGGAGGCGCGCATCGCCGGCGTGGTGGAAGAGCGGGGGCGCATAGCCGCCCGCCTCTCGGAACTCGACGTGCAGACGTGGCCCTCCGACGCCAACTTCGTCCTGTTCCGACCGCTGAACCGCGGAGCCAAGGAAGTGTGGTCCGGGCTGGTCGAGCGTTCGGTATTGGTGCGTGACTGCAGTGAGTGGCCCGGCCTGGAGGGCTGCCTGCGGGTCACCGTCGGCACGCCCGAGGAGAACGGACGCTTCCTCACCGCCCTGACGGAGGTGTTGGTGTGATGAGACAGGCCAAGCGGACGAGACAGACCAAGGAGACGCGCATCAGCGTCGAGTTGACGCTGGACGGGAGCGGGGAGAGCGAGGTCTCCACCGGCATCCCCTTCTTCGACCACATGATCGCCCAGCTCGGCCGGCACGGCGGGTTCAACCTCCGGGTGACGGCGGAGGGCGATCTCGATGTCGACACCCACCACACCATCGAGGACGTCGGCATCAGCCTGGGTGAGGCGTTGCGGGAGGCATTGGGGGAGAAGGTGGGAATTGTCCGCTTCGCCTCCGTCTCACTGCCCCTGGACGAGGCGCTGGTCGATGTCGCCCTGGACCTGTCCGGTCGGGCCTATCTGGTATACGAGGTGGAGTTCCCGCTCGACGCGGTGGCGCTCGGCGTGCCGGCGTTCGAGCCTCAGCTGGCCGAGGAGTTCTGGCGGGCCTTCGTCACCGCCGCCGCCCTCACCCTGCATATCCGCATGCGGGCCGGGCGCAACACCCATCACATCCTGGAGGCGTCCTTCAAAGGGGTGGCCCGGGCCCTGCGCGACGCGGTGCGGGTGGAGGGGACAGCGGTGCCGTCGACCAAGGGCGCCCTGTAGCGGTGATAGCCGTTCTGGACTACGGGATAGGCAACCTGCGCTCGGCCGAGAAGGCCCTGCAGCACGCCGGCGGGGATGCGCGCCTGACCTCCGACCCCGATGAGGCCGCCTCCGCCGACGGTGTCGTGCTGCCCGGCGTGGGCGCCTTCGGTCGATGCCTGGAAGCGCTGCGGGCCTCGGGGCTGGATCGGGTGGCGTTGGCGGCGGTGGAAAGCGGAAAGCCGTTCATGGGCATCTGTGTTGGCATGCAGATGATGTACGAGTCCTCCGAGGAGGATCCCGAGGCGCGTGGTCTGGCCCTGCTGGCCGGTCGCGTCGTGCGCCTGCCGGAAGGGGAGAAGCACCCCCAGATGCAGTGGAACCAGGTCCACACCGTGCGGGACGACAGCCGACTCCTGACCGGCTGCGGGCCGGCCCCGTGGTTCTACTTCGTGCACTCCTACGCCCCGGAGATCTCCGAGGCGGTGGTGGCCACCTGCGAATATGGGGGCCCGGTGACCGCCGCGGTTGAGGTCGGCAATGTCTGGGCCACCCAGTTCCACCCCGAAAAGTCGGGGACGGCGGGCCTGACGCTGCTGGGTAACTTCGCCGCCGCCTGCACCGACCGCGCCGCCGCCTGAGTGGACCTGTATCCAGCTATCGATCTGCGCGCCGGGCGCTGCGTGCAGCTTTCCCAGGGCGACTTCGACCGCGAGCGCGTCTATGGCGATGATCCGGTGGCGGTGGCCAAGTCCTTCGTCAGTGCCGGGGCCCGCTGGATCCACATGGTCGATCTCGACGCCGCCCGCACCGGTGAACCTCTCAATCGCCACCTGATCGCGGCAGTGGCCGGTGCCGTGGATGTGCCGGTGCAGGCCGGTGGCGGGGTGCGCAGCCTGGAAGCAGCCGAGGCCCTGCTGGGCGCCGGCGTGACCCGGGTGGTCATCGGCACGGCCGCCTTCAGCCGGCCCGGACTGATGGAGGAGGTGGCCGGGCGTCACCCCGGTGCGGTGGCCGTCGGCCTCGACCACCGCCGCACGGATGGCGGAGCCGACTACCGCCGCACAGGCGCCGGCCGGCGGGAGATCGCCCTGGCCGGTTGGCAGGAGGGGTCCGGGGTGGAATTGATGGAAGCGGTGGCGGCCATGACGGCGGCGGGGGCGGCGGCCCTGGTGGTGACCGACATTTCCAGGGACGGGATGCTGGCCGGGCCCGACCTGGAGGGTATGGCCGAGGTCCTGGCCGCGGTGGCCGCCACGTCGGTGGATGTGATCGCCTCGGGTGGGATCTCCCGGGCCACGGACGTGGCTGCCCTGGCCGCCATTGAGGTCGGCGGGCGCCGGCTGGCCGGGGTCATAGTCGGCACCGCCATCTATGAAGGCCGCCTGACGGTGGAGGAAGGCGTGGCCCAATGCGCACGGTGAGGGTGATCCCGTGTCTCGACGTGGACGCCGGTCGGGTGGTGAAGGGGGTCCAGTTCGAGAACCTGCGGGATGCGGGCGACCCGGTGGAGCTGGCTTCCCTCTACGCCGACCAGGGGGCCGATGAAGTCGTCTTCCTGGACATAACCGCTTCCTCCGAGGGCCGCGACACCATGGTCGAAGTGGTCCGGGAGACGGCCGAGCAGGTGTTCATCCCCCTGACCGTCGGAGGCGGGGTGCGCAGCGTGGACGACGCCCGGGCCCTGCTGCGCGCGGGGGCGGAAAAGGTGGGGGTCAATTCGGCGGCGGTGGCCGATCCGGCTCTCATCCGCCGCATGGCCGATGAATTCGGCTCCCAGTGTGTGGTCGTCTCCCTCGACGCCCGGCGGGTGGGCGCCAAGGGATCAGGCCGTTACGAGGTGTACACCCATGGCGGGCGGAAGCCGAGCGGCATCGACGCCGTGTCCTGGGCCCGCATCTGTGAGCGGCTGGGGGCGGGGGAGATCCTGCTCACCAGCATGGACGCCGACGGGGGGCAGGAGGGCTTCGACTTGGAGCTGACCCGGCTGGTAGCCGACGCCTGTCGCATCCCGGTGGTGGCCAGCGGGGGAGTGGGAAGCCTGCAGGACCTGGTGGACGGGGCCCTGGAGGGCGGCGCCGATGCCGTGCTGGCGGCGTCGATCTTCCACTACGGCCGTCACACGGTGGCCGAGGCCAAGGCCTATATGGCCGAGCGGGGAGTGCTGGTCCGCCCGTTGGAGTGACGCCCCCGCTGGCGCCACCGCCCCGCCGGCGCCGGCAGCTCAGGCCAGAGTGCGCAGCCAGCCGAGAACGATCTCGCCCACCCGGTCCGTCCGCCCGACGAAGAAGTGATCCGCTCCCTCCACCACGCTCATCTCCACGTTGACCCAGTCGGCCAGGATGGGACGGGCCGCCTCCGGGGTGCAGAACTGGTCGTTGCTGGCCATGACGAAGCACTTGGGCCTGGGGTCGGCGCCGGCGCCCATGGTGGTGGGATCGAGGATGCGCAGCGGTGGGGCCACCGGCGCCCAGCCGCTCAGCCGGTCGTCCACTACGGCCAGGGACGTGTCGGCACCGAAGGACCAGCCCGAGAGGGCGAGGGGCAGGCCCTCGGTTATGGCGGCCAGGGTGTCGATGCCGGCCAGGATGTCCCGCTGCTCACCGATCCCGCCGTCGTGGGTGCCGGTCGATCCCCCGACTCCCCGGAAGTTGAAGCGCAGGGTGGCCACCCCCGCCGCGGGCAGAGCGGTGAACAACGCCCCCGTCACCAGCGACCGCATGTTGCCCCCCCGGGTGGGATGCGGGTGGGCCAGGACCACGGCGGCCCACGGGTCGGGGGGCACGGACAACTCGGCCTCCAGCACAGGGCCGTCCTCGGCCCGCAGTTCTAAGGGTTCGATGGCCACCGGCAGGCACGGTACCGTGCCAGGGTGGCCAAGGGACAGAAGCAGCCCATCACCATGCTGGCCGACCGGGTCCTGGTACAGGTGCCAGGGGCGGAGGGCGAGCGCAAGTCCCGGGCCGGGATCCTCATACCAGCCACCGCCCAGGTGTCCAAGCGGCTGGCCTGGGCCGAGGTGGTGGCCGTAGGCCCCCACGTCCGCACCATCAAGCAGGGCGACCTGGTGCTGTTCAATCCGGAAGACCGCTACGAGGTGGACGTCCAGGGCGAGGAGTACCTACTCATGCGCGAGCGCGACCTACACGCGGTGGCCTCCGACCGGCTCGACGCCCAGACGGGGCTGTACCTGTGAGCGCCACGCCGATCCCGGTCATCGAGGAGGAGCTGGCCGGCATCGCCTTCAACGCCGAGGGCCTGGTGCCGGCGGTGGTTCAGGAGGCCAGGACCGGCCGGATGTTGATGATGGCGTGGGTGAATGAGGAGTCACTTCGTCGGAGTTTGGAGACGGGACGGACGTGGTTCTGGAGCCGGAGCCGCCAGGAGTACTGGTGCAAGGGCGAGACCTCGGGTGATCGCCAGTGGCTGCGGGAGGCCTACTACGACTGCGACGGGGACACGTTGTTGTTCGTGGTCGAGCAGGACGGCGCCGGGGCCTGCCACACCGGTAACTACAGCTGCTTCTACCGTTCCTTCGGTGGCAGCGCTGAAGCCAGATAGGGAGGCCTTCCGCTCGCTGGCCGCCCACCACACGGTGGTGCCGGTGTGGAGCGAGCTGGTGGCCGACCTGCAGACGCCCGTAGCGGCCTTCATGCGCCTGGCCGGGGACGGGCCCGGCTTCCTCTTGGAGTCCGTCGAGCACGGGGAGCGCTGGGCCCGTTTCTCCTTCGTGGGCCGGGGCCATCGGGCCCGCCTGGTGGTGCGCGGGCGGCAGGTGGAGGTGGAGGGCTCGCTGCCGGCGTCGGTGCCGACGGACCAGGGGGCTCTGGCCGCTCTGGAGGCGCTGCTCGGGGAGTACCGGGCCCCGGCCATGCCCGAGCTGCCCCCCTTCTACGGCGGAGTGGTCGGCTACCTCGGCTATGACGTGGTGCGCGAAGTCGAGCACCTGCCCGACGTCCCGACTGATGACAACGGTCTGCCCGACGCCGTGTTGGTGGTGACCGGCTCGGTGGCCGCCTTCGACCATTGGCGCCAGCGGGCCTTCCTGATCGAGAACGTCATGGTCGAACCGGGCTGGACCGGGGCCCAGCTCGACGCCGCCTACGACCGGGCGGCGGTGTCCATCGATCAGATGGCCGCCGATCTGGCCCTGCCCCTGGCCGAGGGCCCGGCCGCGCCGCCCGATCCCGAGGATGCGCGGCCGGATGTCAGGCGCAATCTCACCTCGGCCGATTACGCGGCGGCGGTGGAGGTGGCCAAGGACCACATAGTCGAAGGCGACATCTTCCAGGTCGTTTTGTCCCAGCGCTTCGATCTCGACCTCGGGGCCACCGACATCGACCTCTACCGCTCGCTACGTCAGGTCAATCCCAGTCCGTACATGTACCTGCTGCGTCATCCGGAACTGAGCGTGGTCGGCTCGTCCCCCGAGCCGATGGTGCAGCTGCTCGACGGGCGGGTCATCTCCCGCCCGATAGCCGGCACCCGCCGGCGGGGCCGCACCGAGGAACACGACCGGCGCATGGCCGCCGAGCTGGTGGAGCACCCCAAAGAGGTGGCCGAGCACATCATGCTGGTGGACCTGGCCCGCAACGACGTCGGCCGGGTGGTCGACTTCGGGACCGAGCACGTGGACGAGCTGATGACCCTGGAGCGCTACAGCCACGTGATGCACCTCACCTCCCAGGTGTCGGGAACCCTGCGCGGCGGCCTCGGTCCGATAGACGTCCTGCGGGCCACCCTGCCGGCGGGGACGGTCTCGGGGGCGCCCAAGGTCAGGGCCATGGAGATCATCGACCGCCTGGAGCCGACCAAACGGGGGCCGTATGCGGGCGTGGTGGGATACGTGGACTTTTCCGGGAACCTGGACACCGCCATCGCCATCCGGACCATGATCGTGATGCCCGACGGCCGGGCCATGATCCAGGCCGGCGCCGGCATCGTGGCCGACAGTGATCCCGCCGATGAGGACCTCGAGTGTCAGAACAAGGCGGCCGCCCTGCTGGCGGCGGTGCCGGCAGCCCGGCGCATGGCCTCGTCCCGTGAAGGCGTGCGCTCGTGACCCCGGAGGAGACGGCGGGCGAGGACTACCGGGCGCTGCGCCACGACGCCGGCGTCATCGATCTGGCCCGGGACTTCATCCGGGTGTCGGGCCCCCAGGCGGTGGAGTATCTGCAGGGCCAGTTGAGCCAGGACCTGGACTCGCTGGCGGTGGGGGACTCGGCCCTCTCGCTGATCCTCGAGCCCCAGGGCAAGGTGTCGGCCTTCATACGCGTCACCCGGGCCGGCGGGGACGAGATGGTGCTGGACTTCGAGGCCGGATTCGGTGAGGCGGTCCGGGCCCGGCTGCAGCGCTTCAAGTTGCGGACCAAGGCCGACATCGAAGTGCTGGAGGACTGGCGCTGCCTGGCGGTGCGCGGCCCCCGGGCGACCGCGACCTGGGCCTCGGCCGGCGCCGGCGCCGCCGCCGGCCTGCGCTCGGCATTCCCCTGGCCCGGACTGGAGGGAGTCGACCTTCTGGGTCCCGCCCCAGTGGCACCCGAAGGCGTGCGCGTCTGCAGCCCGGGCGCCTATGAGATCCTGCGTATCGAGGCCGGCCTGCCGCTGATGGGGGCGGAGCTTGACGAACGGACGATCCCAGAGGAGTCGGGGGCGGTGGAGGCCACCGTGTCGTTCACCAAGGGATGCTTCACCGGCCAGGAGCTGGTGGCCCGGATCGACTCCCGGGGCGGCAACGTCCCCCGCCGCCTGAGGGGCGTGGTGCAGGTCGGCGCCGGCGCCGGCGGGGCGAATCCCGGGGCAGCCATCGCCGCCGCAGCGGCCCCGGGCGGTCCTTTCACCGTGGGCGCGGCCGTGACGGTCGAGGGCGCTGAAGTGGGGCGGCTCACCAGTGTGGCCGTGTCTCCAGAACTGGGCCCGGTGGCCCTGGCCTATATCAAGCGGGGCCACGAGGTCCCGTTCCGGGCCCAACTGGGCCCGGAGGAGAGAGCCGTCGAAGTGCGGGCCCTTCCCCTCCGAGGGGCGTCATGAGGGTGAGGCCGAGGATGGCGGCTGGCGCCCTGGCCGCGGCGCTTGCTCTGGCCCTGGCCGGCTGCGCCTCGTCTTCGGTGCCGGCGCTGCCCGCGGTGCCGACCACCGTGCCCCCAGTCCCTACCACCGGTTCTTCCAACTCCGGCGGGGCTTTCCTGCAGTCGGTGGCGGGGGTCACCACCAGCACCTCGGTTGTCCTGGGCCCGGGTACCTCGGGGCTCAACGGGGTGGTGACCGGCCCCAGTGGCCCGGTGGGCGGTGCCGTGGTCGAGGTGGACCGGGTGACCCAGCCCGGGGTCAGCCCGGCCACCGATCGCATCACCACCGCCGCCGACGGCTCCTGGTCCCTCACCGGAATCCTGGGCGGGGCCTACATCCTGCGGGCCTGGCGGGCGCCGGATTTGGCCATCACCGAGTCGGTCAGCATCTTTCTCTCCCAGGGCGAGACCCGACCGGTGCAGATGCAGATGCAGCAGTACACCGGGATGGTCGTCTCGTCATCCATGGCCCCCGACCCGCCGCTGGTCGGCCAGCCGTCCAACCTGGTCGTGCTCGTCACCAACACCGCCGTGGACGCCAACGGGGTGGTGCGCTCGGTTCCGGTGGCGGGGACCGAGGTGGAGCTCACCGGATCGGACGCCTGGCAGGTGAACACCGCCAATCCGACCACCACCGATAACAACGGCGAGGCCGCCTGGCAGCTGACCTGCACCGCCACTGGGAGCCAGCCCCTGTCGATCACGGTGAACAGCGCCACCACCGAGACCCTTGACCACGTCGGCGCCTGTCAGGTGCCCCCGCCCATCACCACGACCACCACCACAACCAGCGGATCGGGCTCTTCCACCACGTCCACCACCAGCCATCACTAGCCCCGGCCACCAGCGGCGGCCACTAGCCCCGGCCGGCGCCCCGAGCGGGCCGGCCAGAGATCACGGCCAGCCGGGTTCAGGCGCGCCGGCCGGCAGGGTCACCACCACCCGGGTGCCGCCGTCGCGCCCAGTGGGGGACTCGACGCGGACCTGACCGTTCATGGCCGTAGTCAGCTCCTTGACGATGGTGAGGCCGAGGCCGGAGCCGGCCGGGCGGGCCGGACTGTGCTCCACCTGGTAGAGGCGCTCGAAGACATGATCGAGGTCGGCGGCCGGGATGCCGGGGCCGTCGTCCTCCACCGCCACCACGGCCGACCCGGGGGCGGAGGCGACCCAGACCCGCAGGTCCCGCCGGGCGTACTTGTAGGCGTTCTCGATCAGGTTGGCCACCACCTGGGAGAGCCGGTCGGGGTCGGCCAGGGCGGGGACGGGCCCCTCGGGCAGGTCGAGGGTGAGGTGCAGGCCGGCGTCATCGGTGGAGGGCCGGAAGCTCTCGGCCATGGCCGCCACCAGCGGCACCAGGTCCACGGTCACCGGGTGAAGGGAGAAGCTGCGGGCGTCCAGCTTGGCCAGGTCCAACAGATCCTGGACCAGGCGTTGGAGGCGGGCGGCCTCGGCGCCGATGATGGCGGCGGCCCGGGTGTCCTCGGCGGCGCCATCGGCAATGGCCTCGGCCCAGCCCCGGATGCTGGTCAGTGGGGTGCGCAGGTCGTGGGACACGGACATGAGGAACTGACGCTCGAGGCCCTGGGCCCGGGCCAGGCCCTCGGTCATGGTGTTGAACGAATGCCCGAGGGAGGCCAGTTCGGGGTAGTCGTCATCACCGACGTCGATGCGGCTGTCGAGGTCCCCGTCGGCTATTCGTCGGGCCGCTTCCTCCATGCCGGCCAGGGGTCGGGTAATGCGCCGGCCCAGCCGGTCGGCCACCAGTGCGGCCACGAGCAGGGCCACCGCCGCGGCCACGGCAAAGTACGCCCCTCCGCCCGCCGGGCCCGGCACCTGCCGGGTGACCACCACCACGAAGACGACCCCCAGCGCCGCCTCCCGGGCCAGGCTCTTGGCTGCCCGCTGGGTGGAGGCCTGGGCCCGGGCCAGGTCGGCCGCGCTGAGCTGGATGGGGGCGGCGGCATAGGCCAGCGAACCCCGGACGGCCGAGACGGTCTGTTGCTGGAGGAGTTCCCGGGGCACCAGGTCGGCGGCCGTGACCCCGGCGGGCAGAGCGGCCGGGTTGAGCAGGGCGCCGTCGGGGCGGATGCCGACCAGGCCGGCGCTGTAGAGCCGGGCCGTCGTCTTGAGCAGGCTCAGGGTGGCCGGCCTGACCGCCTCATCGGCCTGGGCGGCTATGGCCTGGGCCTGGGCCACCAGCTGGGTGCGGGTCTGGCCGGCGTCGGCCCGGCGCACCAGTAGCAGGCTGCCCAGCCCGGCCACCACCAGGGCGCCGGCCACCACGCCCACGATGGCGAAGGTCAGCCGCCTCCTCATCCGAGCCGGTACCCGATTCCCCAGATGGTGGCGAGGGGAAGATCTTCGCCGAGCTTCTTGCGTAGCTGACGGATGTGGACGTCCACGGTCCGCTCGTCCCCGTACCAGTCGGCCCCCCACACCGAATCGAGGAGTTGGCGGCGGGAGAGGACCAGGCCGGCATTGTCGGCCAGATGGGAAAGCAGGTCGAACTCCCGCGTCGCCATGGCCACCACCCCCCCGTCGAGGCGTACCTCCCGCCGGCCCCGGTCCACCTCCAGGCGGCCGATGGCGACGACCTCCACCTCCCGGACCGGGCCCTCGGCCCGGCGCAGGATGGCCTTGACCCGGGCCACCAGCTCCCGGGGGGAGAAAGGCTTGGTGACGTAGTCGTCCGCCCCCATCTCCAGGCCCAGGACCCGGTCCACCTCGGCGTCCCGGGCGGTGAGCATGAGCACGGGCACGTCCCCGGCCTGGCGCAGGCGCCGGCAGACCTCGATCCCGTCCATGCCCCCGGGCAGGCCCACGTCCAGGATCACCAGCCGGGGCCGCTCCCTGGCCGCGGCGGCCAGGCCTGCCTCCCCGTCGGCGGCCTGGATGACGCGGAATCCGTCCCGGCGCAGGTAGAGGTCGACCAGATCGGAGATGTTGTGGTCGTCCTCGACCACCACGATGGTGGGGGCCTCGCCTGGCATGCCCAAAGCGTGGCACCGAAGTTTGAGGAAAGTGTGAATGCCCGCCCCGTATCCTGGGGACCCTGATGGCCACCTACCTCGACGCCATCCTGGCCGCCCACCGATCGGCGGGGGAGAAGGACGGGAGGGAGGCGGCGGTTGTCTTGGCCGAGGCCGCCGCCCGGGTCGAACCGGTCCGGGACTTCGAAGCCGCCCTGCGGGCGCCGGGGCTGTCGGTCATAGCCGAGGTCAAGCGGCGCAGTCCGTCCAAGGGCGACCTGGCCGCGGGGCTGGACCCGGCCGCACTGGCCCGCGCCTACGCCGCCGGCGGGGCGGCGTGTCTGTCGGTGCTGACCGACGTGGAGTTCTTCGGCGGCTCCCCGGCCGATCTGGTCGCGGCCCGGGCGGCCACCGCCCTGCCTGTGCTGCGCAAGGACTTCACCGTTTCGGCCCTTGACGTGGCCGACGCCCGGTTGATGGGCGCCGACGCCGTCCTGCTCATAGCCGCCGCCCTGTCCGACACCGAGTTGGCCGAGCTGGCGGCCCGGGCCGCCGGGTTGGGCCTGGCCGTCCTGCACGAGGTCCACGATGAGGCCGAGCTGGAGCGGGTGCTGGCCGTGGGGGCCGGCCTGGTCGGGGTCAACCAGCGGGATCTGTCGAGCTTCGAGGTCGACACCGACCGGGCCATGCGGGTGGCCGGAGCCATGCCGGATGGGATCGTGAAGGTGGCCGAGTCGGGGATATCCGGCCCCGAGGACGCCGCCCGCCTGGCCGATGCCGGCTTCGACGCCGTCCTGGTGGGCGAATCCCTGGTCCGCTCGGCCGACCCGGCGGCGGCGGTGGGCGCCCTGCGGGCCGCCAGCCAGCCGGTCAGCCGGTAGCGGGGCGGGCCGGCGTGTTCGTCAAGATCTGCGGTACGACCAGCGAGGAGGATGCCCTCCTGGCCGTCGCCCTCGGGGCCGATTCGGTGGGTTTCATCTTCGCCCCGTCCCCGCGCCAGATCGCCCCGGCCGTGGCCGGGGACATCACCAAGCGCCTTCCCCCCGAGATCATCACGGTGGGCGTGTTCCGGGACGAGAGCAAGGAGCGGGTGGTGGAGGCGGTCAACCGCAACGGCTTGAAGGCGGCCCAGCTCCACGGCCGGGAGACCCCAGAGACGGTGGCCTGGGTGGCCGAGCGGGTGCCGATGACCATCAAGGTCTTCCCCGCCGGGGATCCCGGCGTCGGCCGGGCCGATGAGTACGGGGCGGACGTGGTGATGCTGGACGCTCCTTATCCGGGGTCAGGGGAGGTCTTCGACTGGGCCCTGGCCGGGGAGGTGCCCGACGGCGTCCGGGTGCTCCTGGCCGGCGGCCTCGACCCGGACAACGTGGCCTCGGCCATCGCCCGGGTCAAGCCCTGGGGCGTGGACGTGGCCACCGGGGTGGAGCGCTCCCCGGGGCACAAGGACCCGGCCAAGCTGCGGGCCTTCATCCTGGCCGCCCGCCGGGCGGAGCCGCCGAGTTATGAAGGCGATGAAGATGACGCCCCCTACGACTGGCAGGAGGAGTCCTGATGGCCGAGGCGGTTATGGGCGAGCCCGGCCCCGGGGGACGCTTCGGGGACTTCGGGGGCCGCTATGTGCCCGAGTCGCTGGTGGAGGCCTGCGACCAGTTGGATCGGGAATTTCGCTCGGCCTGGGCCGACTCAATGTTTCTGGGGGAGTATGAGCGGATCCTGGCTGACTTTGCCGGGAGGCCCACCCCGGTCACCGAATGTGCCCGGCTGTCGGAGCAACTGGGGGTCCGGGTCCTGCTCAAGCGGGAGGACCTGGCCCATACAGGTTCGCACAAGATCAACAACGTGGTGGGCCAGGCTCTGCTGACCCGGCGCATGGGCAAGGGCCGGGTGATAGCCGAAACCGGCGCCGGCCAGCACGGAGTGGCCACCGCCACCGCCGCCGCTCTCTTCGGGCTCGAATGCGTGGTCTACATGGGCGAGGTGGACGTCGAGCGCCAGGCCCTCAACGTCTTCCGCATGCGCTTGCTGGGCGCCGAGGTGCGCCCGGTTTCCTCCGGCAGCCGTACCCTCAAGGACGCCGTCAACGAGGCCCTGCGGGAGTGGGTGGCCACGGTGGAGACCACCCACTACTGCCTGGGCTCGGTCATGGGCCCGCATCCCTTCCCCTGGATGGTGAGGGAGCTGCAGCGGGTGGTGGGCACCGAGGCCCGGGAGCAGTGCCGGCGCCTGCTCGGGGGAGGCCATCCGGACGTGGTGGTGGCCTGCGTAGGCGGGGGCTCCAACGCGGCGGGCATTTTCAGCGGATTTGCCGATACAGACGCCCAGCTGGTCGGGGTAGAGGCGGCCGGGGGAGCAGCCATTGGCCACGGCGTGCCCGGCGTGGTCCACGGCATGAAGTCCTACCTGCTCCAGGACGAGGCCGGGCAGGTGGCCGAGGCCCATTCCATCTCCGCCGGCCTCGACTATCCCGGGGTCGGGCCCGAGCACGCCTACCTGGCCGCCACCGGCCGGGCCCGCTACGAGCCGGTGGACGACGCCGCCGTCCTGGACGCCTTCCAGCTCCTGTCCAAGACCGAGGGGATCATCCCCGCCTTCGAGTCGGCCCACGCCGTGGCCTGGCTGATGCGGGAGGCGGGCCGGTCGGTCCCTAAAGGATCGACCGTTCTCATCAACCTCTCCGGCCGGGGGGACAAGGACGCCGCTCAGGCCATGGACCTCCTGGCCGACCGGCTGTGAGCGGGGGCGCCTCCGGCTCGGGGGGCTCGGCGGGCTCGGCGGGCTCGGCGGCCGCCGCCGCCCCGCCCTCGGGGGTGGGCGCCCTGGAGTGGGCCCTGCGCCGGCGCCGGGCGGCGGGGGCCAAGCTGCTGGTCCCCTACGTGACCGCCGGCCTGGGCCAGGACTGGCCGGCTGTGGTGGAGGCGGTGGTGGCGGCCGGAGCCGACGCCGTGGAGGTGGGGATCCCCTTTTCCGATCCGGTCATCGACGGCCCGGTCATCCAGGAGGCCTCAGCCAAGGCCCTGGCCGCCGGGGCTACCCCGGGCGGCATCATCGACGCCCTGAGCCGCCTGCGCCCCGGGGCGCCCATGGCCGTCATGACCTATTACAACCTCATCTTCCGGGGCGGCCACCGCCGCATGGCCTCCCTGCTGGCCGAGGCCGGAGTGGCGGGGGCCATCCTGCCCGACCTGCCGCTGGACGAGTCGGACGACTGGACGGCGGCGGCGGACCACTTCGGGGTGGAGACGGTCATGCTGGCCGCCCCTACCACCACCGACGCCCGCCTGGTGGCCATATGCGAGCGCTCCCGGGGCTTCGTTTACGGGATCGGCCTAATGGGCGTCACGGGGGAGCGATCGGCCCTGGCCGCCTCCGCCTCGGTCATGGCCAAGCGGCTCAAGGCCGTGACCGATAAGCCCGTGCTCATAGGCGTGGGCATCTCCACCCCGGCCCAGGCGGTGGAGGCCTGCCTGGAGGCGGATGGGGTGGCGGTCGGCTCGGCCCTGGTGCGCCGGCTACTGGACGGCGGCGGCCCGGAAGGGGCCGCCGAGCTGGTCGGCGAGTTTCGAGCCGCCCTCGACGCCGGATGACCGACGGATGACCGAGGGCGGGCCCGTCGATGACGGCAAGCTGGCCGGTTGCGAGCTTTGCGAGGCTGCCCGCTTCACCCCCTGGCACCACGAGGACGAGCTGTGCTGGGTGGCCGACTGCGAGGCCTGTGACGTGCCCATCGTGGTCTGGAACCGCCACGGGACCGAGCCACCGGAGGCCGACCTGGAGCGGATGCTGGGCACCCTCAAGGCGGTGGCCGACCGCCTCTTCGGGCCCGAAGGCTGGTACCTGGACCGCAATATGCGCCAGATCCCCGACCACTTCCACGCCCACGGCCGGGCCAACGACTGGCTCCAACGGCGCAATCAACGGCGCTGAGGCCGGGCATGCCATACCGGCTCTCGTGGGAAAGTGTCCGTGTATCCACGATTTGGGGCCATCTGGCAGGTAGCGTTCCTGAGCCCCCCGGAAGGAGATGTTTATGCCGATGTACGAGGGTTACTGCGTGAAGTGCCGTGAGAAGCGAGAGTTCGAAGGAGCCGAGGTGGAGCTGGCCAACGGCCGGCGGGCCGCCCAGGGCCAGTGCCCGCACTGCGGCACCAAGATGAACCGGATGCTGGGCAAGGCCTCTTAGGGGCCCGCCACCGGGCCGGCCCAACGGCCGCGCCCGGTGGCCTCAGC
>DATLUK010000188.1:0-4425 GCA_035533195.1 Acidimicrobiales bacterium
TCCCACTGCCCGGGCTGCAATGCCCAGTTGCGGCCCTGGGAGAACGTGCCGGTGCTGTCCTGGATCGCCCTCCGGGGCCGCTGCCGCTCCTGCCACATGCGTATCTCCATCCGGTACCCGATCGTGGAGATGGTCACCGCCGCCCTGTGGACCGCGGCGGCGGTCCGCATCGGGCCCCACTGGGAGCTAGCCGACTTCTGCGTCTTTTTTGCCGTGCTGGTGGCGATCTCAGGCATAGATCTCGACCACCAGATCGTTCCATCCCGAATCGTCTATCCGGCCGCCGGGGCCAGCATCGTCCTGCTCGGCCTGGCCTCGGTTCTCGAACACCGGGAGCGCGCCGCAGTGGATGCGGTGGCAGGCGGGCTCGTCGGCTTCGGGCTCCTGTTTCTCATCCACGTCATCCAGCCCCGGGGGATGGGATTCGGTGACGTCCGGCTGGCCGGACTAATCGGGCTCAATGTGGGCTGGCTGGGCCTGGCCCGGGTCGGGGTGGCCATGCTCGGCGGCTTCCTGCTGGGGGCGCTGGTGGGAGTGGGGCTCATGGCGGCCGGCCGGGCCGGGCGGAGGACCCGCATCCCCTTCGGACCCTTCCTGGCTGCCGGAGCGGTGCTGGCGGTCCTGTGGGGAGGGCCCCTGGTGAACCTCTGGCTCAACCAGGGTTAAGTCTGCTTGGTGCCGCCGATCCCCGTGTTTGTTGTGTTGCTGGTGTTCCATCTGGGGTGGATCCACGTATTTGGGGCGGTTGGCAATTACCGTGACGGGATGGTCAGAGGCTGTGGGGTGGTCAGCCGTTGAGTTCCGCCACCGAAGCCCGTTTGCTGAGGGTTAAGGAAGTGGCCGGCACCCTCTCGGTTTCCAACATGACCGTCTACCGGCTCATCCGTGACGGCCAGCTCCGGGCCATCCGGGTCGGTCACGGCTGGCGGATATCGGAGACCGACTTGGCTGGCTTCCTCCAGCGTCCGCCGAGCTGATGGCCAAGCACGCCATAGGCCTCGATATCGGCACTTTCGCGGTCCGTGCCGCCGAGGTGGTGGTCACTGCCGCTGGTCCACGGGTCGTTCGGTTTGGGCAGCTGACCCTCCCGGTCGGAGCGGTGGTGGCGGGCGAGGTGGTCGACGTGCCAGCCGTGGCAGCCACCATCCGGCGCCTCTGGGAGCGGGTGGGTTTCCGCAGCCGTCAGGTCGTCCTGGGCGTGGCCAACCAGAAGGTGCTGGTGCGCGAGGCCGAGATGCCCGCCATGAGCGATGTCGACCTGAGCGCGGCCCTGCAGTTCCAGGACGCCGACATCCTCCCGGTCGGGCCGGACGAGGCCTACCTGGACTTCCAGCGCCTGGAGGATCTGGTGGACTCGGACGGCAACCAGAAGGTCCGTCTGCTGCTGGCCTCGGCCGCCCGGACCATGGTGGCCGCTCACCTAGAGGCGCTCGAACTTGCCGGCCTCCGAGCCATCCGCATCGATCCCATGCCACTGGCCCTGGTTCGCTCGATCGGCACCAGCGGCCTAGACACCCTGGAGGAAGGCGCCAGCTGCGAGGCACTGGTTTGCGTCGGCGCCGGGGTGACCACCGTCGTCGTCCACGAGGGCGGAATACCTCGCTTTGTGAGGTTTCTAAGCACGGGAGCCGGAGCGGCCAACGAAGAGCTCATGGCCGAGCTGGGTGTGGACCTGGATGCGGCCGAAGGGCTCAAGAGAAGGGTGGGGACCCCGGAGGGGGATCCGTCGGTGGACCCGATTCTGGCCGTCGAAGTGGCCCGACTGGTGCAGGAGATCGACAACTCCATCCGCTACTACGTGTCCCAGCACCCGGAATGCCCTGTTGGGCGGGTCCTGCTGACGGGCGGCGGAGCGAGATTGTCCGGACTGGCCACCAGGCTGGAGTCGGTCTCGGGCATTCCGGTTCTGTTGGCCCGGCCCAGCGCCATGTACCGGATCGAGGCCGGCCTGAGCCAGGAGGAGATCGAGCGGGCGGAGCCCAACCTGCCCACGGTCATCGGCCTGGCTCTGGCCACCGTGCCTCCCGGACCCGGCTTGAGACGGATCAACCTCCTGCCCCCAGCGATGGCGACCGTCAGGGAGGAGCGGCTCCAGGCCATCGCAGTGGGCGGGGTAGTGGCGGCAGTGGCGGTGCTGCTGGTGGTGCTCTGGCTGATCCGATCGGGAGACATAGCCGGTCAGCAGAACCAGGCGGCGGCCAATCAGGCCCAGGTGGCCTCTCTGCAGCGCCAGGTGGCGGCTCTGAGCACGACCACCGGGAGCTCCCAGAGCCAGCTGGCAACAACCGACCAGGCCATCCGCTCAGCCCTGGCGGGGGACGTGGACTGGGCGAGCCTTATAACCCAGGTGGCCGATGCCATGCCCAGTGACACCTGGATCACCTCGCTCTCAGGACAACGGGGGACTGGGACCGTCCCGGGCACCGTGAGCTTCCAAGGGAAGGGCTTCAATCAGACCTCGGCGGCCGAGTGGCTGGCCGACCTGGGTCAACTTGACTCCCTCAGCGATGTCTGGGTGTCCTCCGCCGCCCGGTCCGGCTCGGGGGACCTGATCATCTTCTCCTCCACTGCCGACCTTGGGCCCAATGCCACTTCGGGCCAAGCGGCCCGAATCGCTCGCTATACCGGGGGGGCCTCGTGAAGTTCCTACGACGCCTCAAGCCCAGGGTGGTTGCCAGCGGGGTCGGAGCCTTCGTGGTGGTGCTGGTCGTTTGGTACCTGGCCCTGTGGTCACCTACTCAGCGTTCCTACGCCCAGGCCCAGGCCAGCGCCGAGTCCTCGGCGGCATCCGTTCAAGCGCTGCAGGCACAGATCGCCCAGCTGCGGTCTAGCCAGACAGGGCAGGGTCAGGCCGCTCTCAAGGCCAAGCTGGCCACCGAAACAGCGGCTATCCCCGCCGTCCCCGACGTCTCGGGGCTGATCGATCAGGTGAACGAGGCCGCCACCCAGTCGGGCGTCACCTTCACCAGCATCTCTCCGGCCCAGCCGGCGGCCAGCGCAGTGGTCACCACCGGGCCCCCGGTCATTGCCGTCTCTCTCAACGTCAGCGGCGGGTACTACCAGATCATCGATTTCATAAACCGGCTCGACACCATGTCCCGTCTGATGGTCATCTTGGGAGTTGACCTGGGGGCGGGCGGAACCACCTCCGAGTTGACCGCAACCTTGATGACCGACGTGTTCATCTCCAAGCCGATTGCGATCCCCACGTCGGCCACCACGACCACCACATTGGCCCCGACCACCACCACAACGGCGGCGCCATGAGAGGGCCAGTCGAGAACAACCGGCGGGCGTTGATCTTTGGCGGGGTAGGCCTGGCCCTTGTGCTCATCGTGGTGGTCATCCACTTCGTGACGGCGGGAGGGGGCAGTCCCCCGAGCGCCACTTCATCGACGCCCACGACCGTGGCGCCGGGCCTCCCCGGTGCCGGGGGCTCGGCCACCACGACCACCGCCGTTGCCCCCAGTGCCCAGATCTTCACCAGCAAGGACCCCTTCGCCCCCCTGGCTGGGTCAGGGAGCGCCGGCTCGGGTGGCGGAGCCAGCTCAGGGACCTCGGCGTCATCGACCTCATCGGGCTCGAGCGGGGCTACTTCGCCCTCTTCCCCGGCCGGCTCAGGCGGAGCAGGGTCACCCACGACCACCACCACGACACCGGGTTCGGGCGGAGCCAGTTCGGCCGGATCGGCCCCCGGAGGCTCCACATCACCCACCTCAGGCCAGGAGTTCCAGGTCATGGATATCTACGCCTCGGGCCAGAGCACCGAGGCCAGTATCCAGGTCGACGGGCTCCTGTACCAGGTGAGCTCGGGTCAGACCTTTGCCGGGAACTACTACGTGGTGGACCTGTCCCAGTCGACCCAGTGCGGGGACTTCACCCACGGGGGCGCACCCTTCCACACATGCAAGGGCCAGCAGGTCCTCAAATAGGAGCGAGGATCGTCGGGGCCCGGCCGGTAGATTCCACGGCGTGCTGCGCTACCTGACTGCCGGGGAATCCCACGGTAAGGGCCTGGTCGTCATCATCGAGGGCCTGCCCGCCGGCCTGCCCCTGACCGCCGAGGAGGTCCAGGGCGAGTTGGCCCGGCGCCGCCTCGGATACGGGCGGGGACCTCGCATGCGCTTCGAGGTGGACGAGATCACCCTCCTCGGCGGCATCCGCCACGGACGCACGCTCGGCTCTCCCGTGGCCATCGAAATCGCCAACACCGAGTGGCCCAAATGGACCGAGGAGATGTCCCCGGCCCCCGGGGCGACGGCCAAGCCGCTGACCCAACCCCGGCCCGGCCACGCCGACCTGGCCGGCATGCAGAAGTACGGCTTCGATGACGCCCGGGATGTGCTGGAGCGGGCCTCGGCCCGGGAGACGGCCGCCCGGGTGGCGGCCGGCACCTGTGCCAAAGCGCTACTGGCCTGTCTGGAC
>DATLUK010000189.1:0-2411 GCA_035533195.1 Acidimicrobiales bacterium
CCCACCCGGCTGGTGTGGCGCAAGCGGCGCTGGTCCTGTGCCCAGTCGAGCTGCGCCAGGCGATCCTGGACCGAGGAGGCGCCGGGCATCGGAGCACCTCGTCTGGCCCTCACCGACCGGGCCGGGCGCTGGGTGACCGAAGGAGGACGCCGAGGGGTTGTGCGGGAATGTGGTCTCTGACACCACGGTGCGGGACCGGCGCGATGAGTGGATCACCGCCGGGGTCTTTGATGCCATCGTGGCCGAGGCCATCGGGGGCTATGACCGCATCATCGGCCTGGACCTCTCCGACGTCGCCGTAAACGGGCTCTTCGCGTTGAGCTGTGGGGCGGTGTCAACTTGGTGATCCGCCTATAGATCCACCACTTGGGCCCCGTGGCCCCCGAGTCTTGCGGTTCTCGAGCCAACAGGACGACGGAGGACACGGGACAATGACGAACGGTAATACGGGCGCGACGGCACTGCTGGGCATGGACGGCTTCGAGGTGCTGGCCATGACCGAGGAGGCCGGTGAGGTCTTCATCTCGGTCCAGACCAGGCCGGCGCCGGTGGGCTGTGGGGCTTGTGGCACCCGGGCCGTGGGCCATGGGCGGACGAGGATCCAGATCCGGGACCTGCCTGCGGGAGGAAGACCGGTCCGCCTGGTGTGGGCCAAGCGGCGCTGGTCCTGTCCCGAGGCCGCCTGTGAGACCAAGACCTTCAGCGAGGACTCCGCGCTGGTCGAGGACTGCCTGACCACCCGAGCGGCCAAGGACATCTGCCGACGGGTTGGTGAGCAGGGCTCCTCGGTGGCTTCGGTTGCCCGGGAGGCCGGAGTGGGCTGGTCCACGGCCATGGCGGCGGTGACCCGCCACGGCACCCCTCTGGTGGAGGACCCGGCCCGCCTGGGCAGGGTTCGGGCCCTGGGTGTGGACGAACACAAGATGCTGGCCGCCTCCCGGACCCGGAACACCTTCTATGCCACCAGCTTCGTGGACGTGCGCAGTGGCGCCCTCCTGGACGTGGTGAGGGGAAGAAACGCTGATGACGTGGCCTATTGGCTCTCCGGGGCCTCTCCGGCCTGGCGCCAGAACATCGAGGCGGTGGCCATCGATCCCCACCGGGGCTACCTGCGTGGCATCCTCGCCCAGCTGCCCAACACAGCAGTCACCGTGGACTGTTTTCATGGGGTAAAACTTGCCAACACGGCCATCGACGACGTCCGCCGGCGGGTACAACAGGGCCTCCTCGGCCACCGCGGGCACCGGGATGATCCCCTGTATCGGACCCGGCGGCTCATGACCCGGGGCTGGGAGCGACTCACCGACCGCCAGAGGGACAAGCTGCTTCTCGGCCTGGCCCAGGGCGATCCCGACGGCGAGGTGTCGGCCACCATCGTGGGCAAGGAGCTGGTCCGGGAGATGTACGCGGCCAAGTCCTACCCGGGGGCACGGCGGGCCCTGGTCCGGTTCTACGAGCACGTCGCCGGCGCCGAGGTGCCCGAGCTCACCCGCCTAGCCCGGACCATCTCGGCCTGGGAGTCCGAGGTCCTCAACTACCACGTGACCCACATCTCCAATGGGCCCACGGAAGCCCGAAATCTGGTCACGGAAAAGATCCGCCGCATCGGCCATGGCTTCCGCAACTTCGCCAACTACCGGCTGCGCCTCTTGCTCCACTCAGGAGTTCAATGGAACACTCCGGTAACTGCACGAATCAGGGGCCGTCACCCACAGCTCGCCGCGTAGACCCCGTAAACGGGTCCTTGCACAAAAGTCCCTGCGGGGCGAGGGAACCGGGCCGAACCCGACCGATCGGGCCAAGGCCGGCTGGAAGTGGTCGATCCTGACCGACACCGTGGGCATCCCGATCGGCTGGACCGCAGATGGCGCCAACCGCCACGACTCGATCATGTTGGCCCCCACCCTGGACGACGCTGCCGGGCGCGGCCTGCTGCAAGACATCGAGACCCTCTGGCTCGACCGAGGCTATGACTCCGCTCTCACCCGGGCCCGTCTTTCCGAGCGGGGCATCGACGACGCCGTCATCGCCAAGAAGCGCAAACGGGGGGCGCCCCCCGGCCCGACCAAGAGCCAGCCGATGGGGCTGCGCTGGCCGGTTGAGCGGACCAACTCGTGGCTGTCGAACTACGGCCAGCTGCGTCGCAACACCGATCGCAAGAGCCTCCACCGCCTCGCCCAGCTGGCCCTGGCGGCCGCCTTGCTGCTCACGGCCAAGCTCATCGACTGGAGAAACCGCTGGTCACCGGCCCTCTCGCCTATCCGCTGAGGCTCTAAGCTTGCGATTAAACCTCAGCCACCGGCTCAGGCAGCCTTCTTGACCGCCGGATAGCGCTTTCTGGGCGGTCTTCGTGTCCCTTTGGGTCGCCCGGGTCCGGGCGTCGTCGATTTCGGTGGACTGGCTGGACTACC
>DATLUK010000190.1:0-3408 GCA_035533195.1 Acidimicrobiales bacterium
ACCTGCAGTCGGCTGCAGCAGTCCCACTGCCAGCTGTATGAGGGTGGACTTGCCGGCCCCGTTCGGACCCACCAGGCCCGCCACCCGGCCCGCCGGTATGGAAACGTCACATCCAGAGAGGGCCACACGTCGGCCATACCGATTGCCAAGGCCCTCTGCTTCCAATAGTGCGCTCATGCCACTCCCTCTGAGCCCTCCGAGAAGGCGCTCCGGAACGCCGTTCGGTAGATGGCCTCGATGTCGCCGGGGTCCAGCCCTGCTGCACGCGCCTCGCTGAGCCACTTCGTCATCGAGGCAAGGAAGCGGGCCTGGGCCTTCGGGTCGCTTCCAGGAAGGGTGCCGAGTACAAAGGTCCCCAGACCCGGCCGGGGTCGCACCAGGCCGTCCCGCTCGAGATCCCGGTAAGCCTTGAGCACGGTGTTGGGGTTGATGGCGAGGGCGGCCACCACCTGTTGGGCGGTCGGCAGCTGGTCACCGGCGCGCAAGAGTCCGAGCCGAACGGCTTGGCGGACCTGTTGGACCAGCTGCAGGTAGGTGGCTACGCCGGAAGAACCGTCCAGGTGGAACTCAATCAACCCATCCCATTTCCACTAATCTGTTAGGGGAAGTGTACAAGTTCACTTGCTGCTGTCAAGACGCCTCAGCACTTCGCTCCCGCGTCATGCCGCGGCGCTGATCGGGGACCCGAACGACAGCGCACCAACCCCGTCGCCGTTGGCCCTGACTTTCCGGAGCCGCCTTCCGGTCGGTGACTCCTAGGCGTTCCTGGGGTGCCGCGTGGGTGCCCCATAAGGCCGGCCACGCCGCCACGGTCGATAGGTTCTGGCCGGCGGCCACGACCCGGGGCGGTGAGCCTTTGCCAGGCCCCTGCCGGCTCCCCCTGCCGGGTGTCCCCTATTCGCGGGCCTACGAGCAACGAGGGTGTCACCGACCGCCGGGTTCGGGCGCTTTGGGGGTTAGAGCAGACACAGCACGGTCATGTCCTCCGGTACTGATGGCGCCCTCGGCGCCGGCTGTCCAAGCCTTCCAGGAGGGCCTCGAGCCCATACACGAAGGCCTTCTCCCGCTGCGCGATCGCGAACTCGGACAGGTTGCTTCTGATCAGGGGGTAGCGCTCAGGCTGGGCGACCAGCGGCGCCAGTTGGCGAGGTCGGGCTGTGCTCGGATAATCCCTCAGTTGGGCGCGAGCCAGGGTGTAGGCGAAGATGGCGTTTACGGTCCCGACCGCCTCCTCGCCATGGAGTCCCTCTCCCTCGGCCCGGGCCAGGAAGTCCTCGACGATGGCCAACCATGAGGGGATCTCGGTCCAGCTGGCAAGCAGGAAGGCCGCCGCTCCGGGCAGGCTCTGCAGGCGGTCATGAGTGGTCCGGGCCCAGGTGTCAAGTGCAGCCGTCAGGGGTCCGTCCGGGACCGGAAGTCCTCGACCGACGTGGTCGGCGACCATCGCCTCCAAGGCGTCCGAGTCGGACACCACCCGGTACAGCGCCATGGCCGACACACCCAGCTGGGTGGCCGTGGCCCTCATCGTCAGACCACTCCAGCCCTCCCGGGCGATGACGGCCAGTCCGGCCTCGGCCAGCTCCTCGGCTCCGAAAGTGGCTTGACGGGGCATAGGTATACGTTCGTATAGTAACAGAGTGGTCCTGATACGACCGGCCGAGGCCACCGACGTGGAAGCCATCGTGGACATCCACAACTCGTTCGCGGACACCACCTACGAGTGGACCGAAACCCTCCACACCCTGGAGGAGTGGACAGCCAGGTTGGCCGAGAAGGCCGAGCGGAATGAGCCTGTCCTGGTGCTGGACGACTCGGGAAGCGTGGTGGGCTGGACCAGCTATGGGGACTTCCGCGACAGCACCCGCTGGCCTGGGTACCGCTTTACGGTGGAACACACCATCCTCCTGGCCGAGAGCCACTGGGGCCGGGGACTGGGTCGGCGGCTGCTGGAATCGTTGATGGTCGCCGCCTCCCGAGCGGGCAAGCGAGTCATGGTGGCAGGGATCGACTCGTCCAATGAGGCCTCGATGGCCTTCCACGCCCGGTTGGGCTTCACCGAAGTGGCCCGAATGCCTGGCGTTGGAGACAAGTGGGGTCAGCGTCTGGACCTGGTCCTCATGCAGCGGGACCTGGTGGATCTGCCCGTCGATGACCGGGCCGGTTCGTGACTGTCCAGGCGATCAAGGCGGTGGTCTTCGACATGGACGGTGTGTTGTGCCGTTATGACCTGAAGCAGCGCCTGTCGGTGCTGTCGGCCTGGTCCGGTCGGAGTCCCCAGGAGATCTACGAGGCGATCTTTGCCTCCGGCTTCGAGGAGCGAGCCGAACGGGGCGAGCTCTCGGCCGAGGAGTATCTGGAGGGGTTCTCCGAGCGCCTCGGACATGGCCTGACCCGGACCCAGTGGGCCGAGGCCCGTCGGGTGGCCATCGAGCCCAATCACTCCGTCCTGCGGATGGTGGCCGACCTCTCGGATCGCTACGTCACGGCCATGCTCACCAATAACGGCTACCTCCTCAAAGAGCTACTCGGTGAGGTGTTTCCACAAGTCGCCGTCACCTTCGGCAGCCGGGCCTTCTTCTCGGCGGAGCTCGGAGCCCGGAAGCCAGAGCCCGAGGTGTACCGAAAGCTCTGCCGTCGCCTCAACCTTGAGCCGGTCAAGGTCGCCTATATCGACGATGACGCTCACTACGTCCTGTCCGCCCGCTCCGTCGGTCTCAGAGCGGCCCATGTGGCCGACCCGAGTCTCCTCGCTCCCACCCTGGCCGGGTTGGGGTTGACCTGGCCATGAGGCTCGCATACCGCCGGCGCCTGACGGTCCCCCGAGCAACACCGCCCTTGGGATGCCCCAGTCCGGCGGCATCGGGCTAGCCCGCCGTCTGACGGAACCATATTCGGCAGGCTCCTGCTGGCAGAGTGTGGCGTGACCGTCTCGCTGGTAGCTCGAGACTCCGATACGGGAGACCTGGGGATCGCCTCCGCCAGCTTCGTCCTGGCAGTTGGGGCGGGTGTCCCCTACCTGCGGAGCGGAGTAGGTGCCATCGCCGTTCAGGGCGGTGCTCCACCTGGCTGGGGGGAACTGGCGCTGGGATCCCTCGAGGCAGGCGCTTCGGCGCAGGCGACGTGTGATGAGCTGGCCGGCCTGAGCCGCTCCGGCGCCCAGGTAGTGGTCTTGGATTCCCAGGGGCGGGCGGCAGTTCTGTGTGATGTCGACCTGGAGCCCGAAGTCAGCACAGCAGTCGGTGAGGGCATTGGTGTAGCGGCCAATCTCATGGAGAGGCCAGAGGTCGCTCAAGCCGCCCTGGGGGCGTACCGCTCGAGCAAGGCCGATGACCTGGCCGGGCGGCTCCTGGACGGACTCAGCGCGGCCGATGGGATGGGTGGGGATGTCAGGGGAAGGCAGTCGGCCGC
>DATLUK010000191.1:0-11862 GCA_035533195.1 Acidimicrobiales bacterium
CCAGAACTGACCGGGCGGCCGCCCGCCGGTGACAGCGTTCGTTGACACGAACATCTTGGTCCGCCACCTCACTGGTGACCCGGCGGAAATGGCGGCTCGAGCGACCGCTTACCTTCGGACCGAGACCAACCTCCTGCTTACCGACCTCGTAGCCGCGGAGACCGTCTACGTACTCGAATCCTTCTATGAGACGCCCCGCGACCAGGTTGCTCCGGCGATGCGCTCCCTGGTCGGCTTCGACTCCGTCGTCTGCATCGACCCGGCGCTTCTCTTGCGGGCTATCGAGGTGTACGAGGTCGACAGGATCGATTTCGCCGAGGCCTACCTCGTCGCGTGTGCGGAGAGTACCGGGATCGGCAAGATCGTCTCATTCGACCGCTCGCTCGACCGAGTACAGAGCGTCGAGCGGATCGAGCCACCCATCGGGTGACTTGACTCTCAGCAGGCTGCAGCTGAATAAGGTCCCACTTCCCCGAGGTGATATCCGGTTGGGACATGCCCCTCTGGTGCCGTTACTCGGGCACCCCCAGTCGGAGAAGCGCCAGGGCATCGGTCTCTCCTCTCAGCTGACCATTCGAAGGGCCAGGTCCTAGCCGGGCACCCGGCGAACGCCGGCACGCAGGCGACGCCGGGGGCCGGTGGTAAGGATCGCGGTAAGGCCGGGGAGGAGGATCGGGGTATGCCCTCAGGCTGGTCGGCGCTGACGAAGGTGTCTCTCCGCAGCCCGGTGCTCTGCCCGGTTGAGGCCGAAGGGGCCATCCTGACGATCGCGGTCCGAGTCCAGCTTCGCCCTGGAGCGCTCTTTCTGCAGCTGGGCCCAGATGGCGGCCCCGAGGCGCTCCAGGTGTTGGATCCGCTCCTCGGACCGCCTGGGCGTCCCGGACCCGCTGGGCCAGCTCCTCGCGCAGGGCGGCGTTGGCCGGCGCCTACGAGGCCTCCCCCGCCTTCGGAGGGCTGAGCGGTCACACCCGGGCCTAGGAGCGGCCCACTGGGCACCTCAACCAGCTACGCAGGACGATCTCGGGACGGGGCGCTGCCCAGTCGGGCGCGAGTCTCGGCAGGGAGGATGCAGACGAGCTGGCCGCCAGGCCCCTCCAACGGACCGTCGAGAAGGCGGTAAGAAGCTCCGGTAAGGAGGGCGGTAAGGAGACGAGCCCAGCGATCCGGCTCCACCTGAGTACTTACCGCCCCCTGGTAAGAATCGCGGTAAGTCGGCTACTCCACCATGACGAACCATGACCGACAATTCGCAGCCCCTGGTCCTATTCGGGGGGGATGGCCGCAGCCATGTACAAGGTCGGACGCTTCATACGCTTCGACCCAGCCGACCTCGATCGGTCTCTGAGGGAGTCCCGGGTCGCGGCCAACGAGTCGAGTCCGCCAAAACCGGCCGCTAGGTAGACGTGGAGTGGCGGACCAGGCCGAGGTGGTCCTCGGCCGGGCCCTCGAGGACCTGGCGGGGTCGAAGCAGGTCTGGAGCCGGTCCAGGGTGGGCTCGGTCAGGTCGGCCAGCACCACGTCGTAATGAGGGTGGTCCTGGGTCGGAACCAGTGGGAATCCGGCGGAGCGCAGCCGCCCAACGGTGCTGGTGCGCACCTGGCGGCACCGGTCGGGGCCCAGCTCAGGGACGCTCGCCACCAGTTCAGCGGCTGTCATGCCGGCCTCGGCGAAGACGGACAGTCCGCGGAAGCCATACAGCTGCATCGAGGCCTCGGCGCTGCGCCGGACCGACTCCGAGGCCATCACTCCACCCCGGACGACCACGACGGCATCGTCAGGGCCTCCTCATCCCGCAGGACCAGCGGCTCCATCAGCCGAAGAGCGCGGCGCCGATCTTGGCCGCCGCCTCCTTCTGCATGGTGGGCGTGACGTGGCTTACAGGTTGGTGAACAAGGTGGCGTCGGCGTGCCCGAGCCGCTCAGCGGCCACCTTGGGGGCTACGCCGTTGGCCAGCATCAGGGTGGCGCAGGTATGCCGCAGCCCGTGGGCAGTCAGGCGAGGCAGACCCAGCTCCTGGGTGAAGTTGCCCAGCGTCCTCGACAGGAACTGCGGGTGATGCGGCTTGCCCTGGCGGTTGGTGAAGACGAAGTCAGAGGTCTCGTACTCAGTAGCGGCCAGCCTCTCTTCGACCTGGAGCCGACGTTGGAGTCGCAGGACTCCTGCCAGCCCGGGATCGAGATCGATGCTGCGCAGGGAGTCGCGGCTCTTGCCCTCCGAAGCCAGACCAGCTCCCCTATCCGCAGACCAGACCCGAGGAGGAAGGCCCAGATCGGGTAGGTCCGGTCCCCCTCCATGAGGGAGAGGAAGTCTCGGGCCTGCTCGGGCGTCCAGTGCCGGGGAGTCGACCGACGCGGCTTTGGGCGCGGAGCGCCGGCCACCGGGTTGAGCGCCACCAAGCCGAGCGACACCGCCAGCTTGAAGGCTCCTGCCAGCGGCGCCCGGGCCAGCCGCACGGTGTTCGGCGCCAGAGGCTCTCCATCCCTCTGCCGGCGCAGCTTGCGCTGCCAGCTGAGAACCGCCTCCGGCGTGACATCACGGACCTTGAGCCGGCCGATGGACTCCTTCACATAGGTGTCGGCCAGGACCCGGTAATCGTGCCTGGTCTTCACCGAAAGACGCTGATCGTCCGCCAGGCCCTCCAGGTACAGCTCCATCAGCTCGTTCACGGTCATCCCCGCCGGGCTCGGCTTGAGGCGTCCCGTGTCGATCCCGGCCTCCACCTGGAGGCGGGCCTTGGCCGCTTCGGACGCCGTGCGAAAGCCCCTCCGGGTGATCTGATCCCGCCTGCCGGTGAGCGGATCGCGCCCGATGGTGATTTTGAAGTACCACCCGCCGCGCCCGTCGGAGTACACCCCTTCCGGTCTAGCTGGCACCCGTCCCAACCCCTCCCGCAGTCCCCGTGGGAACCGTTTGGTTCTCAATCGGTTCTCACGAGGCCTCCACGGGCCGAGCTGAGGCGCAAGCACCAGGCCAAAGAAATAACCTCTGACCTGGTACTTCTCTCTGGTCGGGCTGCCGAGATTTGAACTCGGGACCTCTTGACCCCCAGTCAAGCGCGCTAACCAAGCTGCGCTACAGCCCGTCGGCGGGCATCGTAGACGACGGTCGGGGGGATCAGGTCAGGCGTGGCGGCCGGCGTAGCGGGCCAGCCAGTCCAGACCCTGGCCGAGCCGCCAGAGCAGGTAGACGGCCGACCCGGCCACCAGAAGGCGGAAGTGCCAGGCCGGCTTGCGAGACGCCAGGGATGCGCCACAGGTGGGACAGGTCCGCTCCGGACCCAGCTCCTCCTCCGGCCAGAGGTGGCTACAGGTGTCGCACCAGGCCGAGCGGGCCACGCCCGCCCTACCGGCGCCGAATGGCCAGGATGGCGACGTCGTCACCAAAGGGCTGGTCGGCAAACTCCCGGGCCGCGTCCCGAATGGTCTTGCACAGGGTTTGAGCGTCCAGACCCGGCTCCCGGCGCAGCACGCCGGCCACCCGCTCTTCCCCGAAGAGGCTTTCCCCGGCCCGGGCCTCGGCCAGCCCGTCGGTGTAGAGGAGTACCACGTCCTGGGGGCCCAGCTCCAGCTCCCGGCTGGCGTAGCTGGCGTCGTCCATAAGGGTCAGGAGCGGTCCGGTGGAACGCAGGGGGCTCACCTCGCCCCGGCGCCAGTGCCACGCCGGCGGATGACCGGCGGAGGCGTAGCGCATCGTCCCCGCGGCCGGATCGAACACGACCACGCACAGAGAGACAAGCTCCTCGGTGCGGGTCTGGTCGCTCAAGAGGCGATTGAGCTCCTCCACCGCCTGGGCCGGGTCCCGGTACTGGCGCAGGAAGATGCGCAGGAGGTATTTGACCTGGAAAGCGGTGATAGACGGCTCGATGCCGTGGCCGGCTACATCCCCGATCACCGCGGCCAGGCGACCCCCGGCCGTCGGGAACAGGTCATAGAAGTCCCCGGCCATGGCCCCGGTGCCCGGCTCGTACACGCTGCCGACCTCGAAGCCTTCGATGACGGGCAGCTCGGCCGGAGCCAGGCGGGCAGCCCAGCGCAGCGGGGCCAGCTCCTCCTGGGCCAGGACCTCCTCGGCCCTACGCTCGATGGTCGAGCGCTCCTCGGCCAGACGGGCGGCGGTGAGGAAGCGTCCGGCGTTGCGGAAGGAGACACCGATGGGGGCGAAGACGAAGAGGAACGGCAGGTAGTAGAGGCTGTGGCCGAAGACCGCAATGAGCAGGGCGCCCAGGCCGATGAAGCCGTAGAGCAGGGTGGTGTGCAGATCCTTGTCGAAAGACACCCGGGCCAGGAAGGTGGCGTCGCTGCTCGCCCCCGGGCCCTGGGATATCCGCCGTGAGGCGCGCAGGAGCCGGCGGCTGGAGCGGCCCCAGAGCAGAGCCGCCACCCAGCAGCCGAGGATCACGGCCACCAGGACGATGCGCTCTACCACCGCTCACCTCGGGTCATGACCGCCTCCGCACCCTCAGCTTGAGCGGTGTCGGGCCGAAGCCGAAATGCTCCCGGATGCACCGCTCCAGGTATCGCAGATAGGGCGCGGGCACGGAGCGGTTGGAAAAGAGGGTGAAGGTGGGGGGATCGATGGCGCCCTGGGTGGCGTAGAGGATGCGGGCCCCGGGAGCGGCGTGGGCGGCCTGGGCGGCCTGGACCACCTTGTTCAACTCCGCCGTCGGAATCCGGCGGTGGTACTCGGAGATGGCCTGGTCCAAGGCGGGCATCAGCTTGTGCACCCCAAGGCCGGTCCGGGCGCTCACCTTGAGGACCGGGGCGTAGCCCAGGAACCCGAGGCGGTCGGCCACATCGATGGACAGCGATTCGCGGGCCTCGGTATTGAGCTGTTCCCACTTGTTGAGCACGATCACAACCGGGCTGCCGGCAGCATCGATGCGCTCGGCCAGTCGCTGGTCCTGGTGGGTGACGCCTTCGGTGGCGTCGATGACGAGCAGGGCGGCGTCGGCCCGGTCGATGGCCTGAAGGGCCCGCACCAGGGAGTAGTACTCGGTGGCCTCGCCCTCTTTGGCCCGACGGCGCAGACCGGCGGTGTCGAGGAAGCGGATGGGACCGCTCTCGGTCTCCACCAGCGTGTCCACCGTGTCCCGGGTCGTGCCCGGGGCGTCGTGGGTGACCGAACGCTCCTCCCCGATGAGCCGGTTGAACAGCGTCGACTTACCGACATTGGGCCGCCCCACGATGGCGATGGCCGGGATGGACGGCATCTCTGGACCGGGCCGCTCCTCACCCGCGGCCTCCCCGTCGGGATCGGGCATCCAGGCCGGGACCGGATCGACGCCGTCACCGACGGCCGGATCGGCCCGGAGTCGGCTGACGATCTCATCCAGGAGATCCCCTGTGCCCCGCCCGTGCAGGGCGCTGACCGCCCATGGGTCCCCGAAGCCCAGGCTGGCAAAGTCCCAGATGTCGGACTGGCGCGCTTCCGAGTCAACCTTGTTGGCCAGGACGAGCACCGGGCGGCCCAGGCGGCGCAACAATCCGGCCACCCGCTCGTCCTCCTCGGTCAGGCCCACCGATGTGTCCACCACCATGAGGACGACGTCGGCCTCCCGGATGGCCCGCTCCGCCTGCTGGCTGACCTGGCGGTCCAGGGCGTCGGTGCTGACCAGCCATCCGCCGGTATCGACCAGGTCGAAGTTCACCCCAGCCCAGTCGGCGCTGACGATCTTGCGATCCCGGGTGACCCCCGGCCGTTCCTCCACAATGGCTTCGCGACGTCCGATGATCCGGTTGACGAGGGTGGATTTGCCGACATTGGGCCGGCCCACCACGGCCACCACGCCCCGTCTGAGGTCTTCGCTCATCGGCTTCTACCGCTCAAGGCCCGGCGCAGGGAAAGGCCGTCGGTGGCCACGACCTCCACGGGCCGGGGCAGGTCGTCAAGACCCAGGCCGTCGAGGAATCGGCCCTCCGACAGGCAGACATCGGGAAGCAGGTAACGGTCGCCCTCCGGCTCAGTGGCCAGGGCGGAGGCCACGTCCTGGCCGGTGAGTAGTCCGGCCACCCCGATGTTGCCTCCGAAGAAGCGATTCTCCACCACCACCGTCCGGGCCCCGCTCCCCTCAACCGCCAGCAGCGGATTGAGGACCTGGGCGCCGTAGGTCCCGGTGACCACGGCCACTGCGCCCGAGGGCCGTCGGGGCCGTAACGAAACGGCCGTACCGCCGGCTTGGCGGGGGGCCCGGTAGCCCTCGGCCGGCGCTCCGTCGACCCAGGCGAAGAATCCGGGTTTGCGCCCGTGGGCCGCACCGGCGTCGCCGTCGAAGGCGGCGACAAAGGCGGCGGCCATGCCGATGCCGTTCTCGTGCTGAGGGAAGCCCTCATAGACCTCGGCGGCCGGGAAGGGCCGACCGGCCATCAGATAGTACTCATCGGCCAGGAAGACCAGTCGGCGCCCCAGGCACTCGAGGAACGTCTCCTGCCAGGACTCCACCAGGTCCACCACGGCCTCGGCCTGGGCCCGGGAGTGGGGCCGCAGGGAGGCCTCGGTCGAATACCGGCTGATCCCGAGAGGCACCACCGCGGCAGTGGCCAGATCCGGATACCGGTCCAGGATCCCGGCCAGAGTCGAGTCGAGGATGTGGCCGTCATTGGCTCCCGGGCAGACGACCACCTGGCCGTGGACCTCGATGCCGTGGTCGAGCAGGGCCCGCAACCAGCGCAGACTGACCGCGCCCCGCGGGTTGCGCAGCATGCGGGCCCGCACCTCGGGATCGGTGGCATGGATGCTCACGAACAGAGGGCTCAGCCGCTCGGTCACCACCCGCTCGAGGTCGGCCTCGGTGAAGCGGGTGAGGGTGGTGAAGTTCCCGTACAGGAAGGACAGGCGGTAGTCATCGTCCTTCATGTACAGGCTGCGGCGCAGGCCTTTGGGCAGCTGGTAGATGAAGCAGAACTCGCAGTGGTTGTCACAGGTCCGCACCCGGTCGAAGAGGGCGGAGGTCACCTCGGCTCCCAAGGGAGCACCGGCCGTCTTATGGATCGACAGATCGACCTCCAGCCCCCCACGGCGGAGCTCCAGGTCAACCTCGTCCTCGTCCACCAGAAGGCGGTACTGGATCACGTCTCGGGGGACTCGGCCGTTGATGGAGACAATCTCGTCCCCGGGCAGCAGCCCGGCTAGTTCAGCCGGGCTACCAGGGTCAACGGCCGCCACCCGGGGCAGCGACATGCCCACCAGGATACGTGACGTAGCGTTGTACCCGTGAAGGTCGATCGGGTGCTGCTGGCCGAGCCCCGGGGCTTCTGTGCCGGAGTGGAGATGGCCATCAAGGCCCTGGCCTGGATGGTGAGGCTCTTCGAACCTCCCGTCTACTGCTATCACGAGATCGTCCACAACCAGACCGTGGTGGACCGGTTCCGTCGATTGGGCGTGATTTTCGTCGATGACATCGCCGACGTGCCCCCCGGCGCCCCTCTCATGCTCTCCGCCCATGGCTCGGCTCCCGAGGTGGTCGAGGCGGCCCGAGCCTCCGGGGGTGTGGTGGTGAATGCCGTCTGTCCCCTGGTCACCAAGGTCCACCACGAGGTCAAGACCCGGGCCGGCAAGGGCTACACCATCGTCTATGTCGGCCACCAGGGCCACGAGGAGGCCACCGGAACCATGGCCGTGGCCCCTGGGGCGGTCCGCCTGGTCGAGACCGAGGACGATGTGGCCCGGCTCGGTCCCATCCAGGGACCGGTGGCCCTCCTGGCCCAGACCACTCTCAGCCATGACGAATGGAGCGGAATCACCGATCGGGTTAGGGATCTCTTCCCAGAGGTATGGACCCCGGGGCGCTCCGACCTGTGCTTCGCCACCACCAACCGCCAGGCCGCCCTGAAAGCGGTGGCGACCCAGGCCGACGCCGTGGTGGTGATCGGCTCGGCCAACTCGTCCAACACGGTGGCCCTGACCAAGGTGGCCAGAGCGGCCGGCTGTCCCCGGGTCCTTCGGATCGACACCCCGGACGAGTTGCCCGATGATCTGTGCGGAACGGTGGCCGTCACGGCCGGGGCCTCGGCGCCGGAGGGTCTGATCGAGGCGGTCATAGCCCGCCTCGATCCGATCCATCCGCCCGAAGTCGTCTCGGCGGTGGAGGAGGACGAGTACTTCCCCCCGCCCCGGGAGCTGCGGGACCTGATCCGCTCCCTGGGGGCCGGCCTGGAGGATGACCGGGTCGTGTCGGCCAGCACCGTCCTGGCCGGCCTGGGCCCGGACTGACCGCAGCGCCCCGCCCCCGGGCGGCCCAGGCGCGAGGATAGGGACATGTCCGAAGCCACCATCACCTCGTTCACCAGCATGGATACCTCCACGGCCGAGCAGTGGGCCCTGATCGGAGCGGAGACGGCCAAGAACCAGCCCAGGGTGGCCGAGCGGGTGCTTTGGATGCTGGGCTCGCTGGGCGAGATCATCGACGGCTTCTCCACCGACCAGCTCACCCACTGCCTGCAGACGGCCACCCGGTCCGAGCGGGCCGGAGCGAACACGGAGATGGTGGTGGCCTCTCTCTGCCACGACATCGGTAAGGCCATCTCGGTGCCCAACCACCCGGCCATAGCCGCCGAGATCCTCAAGCCCTACGTGCGCTCCGAGGTCTACAACGTCATCCGGACCCACCAGGACTTCCAGGGCCGGCACTACTACCACCACTTCGGTGGTGATCAGAACGCCAGGGAGCAGTACCGGGGGGAGGAATGGTTCTCCCTGGGCGAGAAGTTCGCCGATGAGTGGGACCAGACCGCCTTCGATCCTGAGTACGACACCCTTCCCCTGGAGCACTTTGCCCCCTTGGTGCGCGAGGTATTCGGAGGATCCCGCCGCTCCTGAGCCTCAGCCGGCCCCGCCCGCCTTGGCCTGGGCGGCGTCGAAGAGGACCTGCAACTCCTGATGCAAGGAGGAGGTCATGTCGTGCACGGCCCGGCGCGCCACCCTGTCCCCCGTGGGCGGATGTATGGGCCGGCCGATGACCAGGTGGACCTTCACCGGATGGATGAGCTTGGAGCCCTTGGGCATGGCCCGCTCCGAGCCCCCGATGCCCACAGGCACGATGGGTACCCCGGTGCGGGAGGCCACATAGGCCGCCCCTTCGAACAGGCTTTCCACCACCGGACCCGACTGTCGGGTTCCCTCAGGGAAGAGCACCAACGGCTCGCCCCCCTGGATGACCTCCATGCACCGGCGCAGGGCCTCCCGGTCGACGGCGCCCCGGTGGACGGGGAAGCCGCCCAGGGCGGAAAAGACGAAGGCCGTGACCGGGTTCTTCCACAGCGAGTCCTTGCCCATGAAGCGCAGCCTGCGCCGGCTGATCCCCCCTACGTAGAGGGTGTCCAGGTTGGACCGGTGGACTGGGGCCACCACGTAGGCGCCGGTGGCCGGCAGGTTCTCCTGGCCCTCCACCGTCAGGCGGAACAGCAGCCGGCAGGCCACCGCCACCAGGAGGAACCGGACCGCCCGATAGAAGGCGAGATCGGGCTTCAAAGTGCGCTCATCAGCCGGTCGACTATCTCCTCGACGCCAAGGTCGGTGGTGTCTATCACCATGGACCCGTCGGCCACAGTGAGAGGGCTGACCGCCCGGGTGGAGTCCAGTCGGTCCCGGCGGGCCAGGTCGGTCTCACCGCGGCGACGGCGGAGCCGCTCAGCCTCGCTGGCCGTCAGGTAGACCTTGAGGGCGGCGGCAGGGAAGACCACCGAGCCGATGTCCCTGCCCTCCACCACCGCTCCGCCCCGTTCGGCCACCCATCGGCGCTGACGGCGGACCATCTCCTCCCGGACGCCGGGATGGGCCGATACGGCCGAGACGGCGCCGGATACCTCCGGGGCGCGGATGGCCTCGGTCACGTCCTGGCCGTTGATGACCACCTGCGCCGCTCCATCGGTCAGGTCTATACGCGCTTCTCGGCCCAGGGCGTCCACTGTCTCGGCGTCGGCGGGGTCGATCCCGGCGTCGAGCACCGCCCAGGTCAGGGCCCGGTACATGGCCCCGGTGTCGAGGTGGGCCAGGCCGGTCCGGGCAGCCAGCCGCCGGGCCACGGTGGACTTCCCTGCCCCGCCCGGGCCATCGATGGCCACCACGGTCCAGGGGGCCGGGGCTGGTCCGGTCATGGCCATGCGCCCGCCACCGGCCGTTCCGCTCCCGAGGATGGCGGCCACTGACCGGGAGAGGCGCTCACCGGGAAAGGAGAGCCAGATGCTCGGTAAAGGCCGGGTAGGACGTTCCCACTGCCTCCCAACCCTCGATGGTGGTGGTCCCCTCCCCGGCCAGGCCGGCCACGGCCAGGGCCATGGCGATGCGGTGATCCCCATGGGACTGGACCAACCCGCCCGAGGCCGGCTGGCCCCCGTGCACGGTGAGGCCGTCGGACAACGGCTCGGTCCGGGCCCCCAGGGCCGACAGCTCGGAAGTGATCGAAGCCACCCGGTCGGTCTCTTTCACCCGCAGCTCGGCGGCGTCGCGGAAGACGGTCGTGCCCTCGGCCACCATGGCCGCCACGGCCAGGGCCGGGATCTCGTCCACCAGCGATGGAATCTCGGCGCCGGAGACGACCGTGGCCGACAGGGCCGAGTGCCGGGCCCGGATGTCGGCCACCTGGCCACGGTGGTTCTCCAGGCTGACGTCAGCGCCCATGCGTCCCAGGACATCCAGGAACCCGGCCCGGCCCGGCCCGACGTAGACGTTCTCCACCACCACGTCACTTCCGGGGATGATGCAGGCGCCGACCACCCAGAAGGCGGCCTGGGACGGATCCCCGGGCACGTCGATCTCGAAGGCGTGCAGCCGGGAGGGACGTAACCGGGCCACCAGGCCCGGGCCGACCCGGTGCAGGGTGATGTCGGCTCCGGCCGCCTTGAGCATCTCCTCGGTGTGGGACCGGGTGGCCACCTGCTCTCTGACCACGGTTTCACCGGAGGCGGCCAGACCGGCCAGGAGCACGGCTGACTTGACCTGGGCGCTGGCCACCGGAGTCGTGTAATCGATCCCATGGACGTCCCCGCCCCTGATGACCAGGGGCGTGAAGCGACCCCCTGAACGCCCGTCGATGGCCGCCCCCATCTGGCGCAGAGGGCCGGCGATGCGGTCCATGGGCCGGCGGGCGATGGACTCGTCCCCGGTCAGCACCGTCAGCCAGGGCAGCCCGGCGCACAGTCCAGCCAGCAGCCGGATGCCGGTGCCGGAGTTGCCCATGTCGATGACGGTGCCCGGCTCGTGCAGTCGACCGCCGGTAATGCGATCTCCTTCGACCACCGCCCCCATGGAGGCCACCGCCGCCGCCGTACGCCGGACGTCCTCCCCGTCGGAGAGGCCCCTGACCCGCGACGTTCCCTCCGCCCGGGCGGCCAGCATCAGGGCCCGGTGGGAAATGGACTTGTCCCCCGGGACCCGCAGCCGGCCGCGCAGGGCGGTGGGGCCCTGGACGCTGAAACGGCTCACAGGGGCTGGGCCGATGGCCGGAATCCCCGGCCGAGCAGAGCGCCCCGCATCAGTTCGCTGACGGCGGCGTCGACCACGATGAGCAGTGTCCCCTGATCCCCCTCCACCGAGTGGGCGATTCCGAAGTCGTAGATGTTGACCCCAAGCTCGGCGGCCAGGGTGGTGATCTCGGCCAGGGTCCCGGGCCGGTCCGGAATGGGGACCCGCAGCTCGACCAGGTCCTCGGGCCGGGTCAAACGGGCCGGCAGGTTGCGCCGGGCCACGTGGGCCTTCTCCAGCAGATCCAGCAGGCCCGACCGGTCTCCCCGATCGACCAGGCCCCGGACGCTGTCCAGCTTGGCGATCAGCCCGTCCAGGGATTCCAGGATGGCGTGGCGATTGGCCGCACAGATGTCGGGCCAGATGCCGGGGTGGCCGGCGGCTATGCGGGTCATGTCCCGGAAC
>DATLUK010000192.1:0-2143 GCA_035533195.1 Acidimicrobiales bacterium
CATGAAGCCGATGGGCGGACTCGGTGACGCGGCGCGCGCTCGCGGCTATGCCGCAGCTACGTCCAACCGGTCCGCCAACCACGGTTGTTTCATCGACACCACCGTGCGGCCGAGGGGCTCCTGTGGAGGTTCAACTGGCTCGAGCCAGAACCACCACAGGAAGAGGCCCCAAGGCCGCCGGCACCAGCCGGCGGCCTTTTTGTTTGCCCGGGGGGCAGCCCCCACACCACCGAAAGGGGACGGCGAGATGATCGCCCAGCAGGACCTAGAAGGAAGAATTGAAGAGTGGGATCCGCCGGTCGACTGGACGGCGGCCGCCTGCCGGGCCGAGGGCGGCTCCCTCGTGGACCTGTTCTTTTCCGAGCAGCTGGACGACATCGCCCGGGCCAAGTCGATCTGCACCGCCTGCCCGGCGGTGGAGCCTTGCCTGGCCGGCGCCCGGGAGCGGCGGGAGCCGTGGGGCGTCTGGGGCGGACAGCTCTTCATGAACGGGGTGATCCTTCCCTACAAGCGCAAGCGGGGAAGGCCCCCCAAGCACCTGTCGGTGGCTGCTCTGGGCGCCTGATGGCGACAGACGCCCGCCGACGGATCGGTGGCAGCCAGGGTGGACCGGCCGGGACCGGCCACCCGGCTGCTGCCGCGGGCGCCATTGCGGACGGGAGGGCCCCTAAGGGCGCTGGGCGGACCGTTCGGCCCGCACCGCCCGCAAACGGTGGGCGAAGAAGACGGCCACGATGACGACGACCACGGCAGCGGCCACGTAGCCGGCATCCTTGAAGTCGCTCAAGACCTTGCTCCAGCTGGCCCCCAGGGCGTAGCCCATCAAGGTCAGGCCGACGCACCAGATGGAGCAGGCGATGGTGGTGAAGAGAAGGAACTTGGCCAGGGCCATCTCGGCTACCCCGGCCACCACCGACACGAAGGACCGCACCAGCGGGATGAACCGGCCGAGGAGCACGGCAGACTCCCCGAAGCGGTCGAACCAGGCCTCGGCTCGGTCGAGGTCCTTGTTGGTGAGCAGCAGGTATTTGCCCACCCGGTCGATCAGGGCGCGGCCTCCGAAGCGGCCGATGGCATAGCCGATGGACGAACCGACCACGTCCCCGGCCGAGGCCACGATGGCGACCAGGACGATGTCCAGATGGTCGTGACGTCCCGTCAGATGGCCACTGGCCAGGGCCCCGGCGTAGGCCATGGCCAACTCCGAGCCGACAGGAATACCCAGGGCGGACAGCGTGGTGATCACGAAGAGGGCCAGGTAGCCCCATGTGGCGAGGAAATGCTCCATCAGTTGCCTTCCTGGGTGGTGGGAGTGACGCTTGGGGGCACACGGTAGAGGGTGTGCGGGCGGGGGAACGGAACCGAGGGGACGGGCCGATCCCGGTCCGTCAGACCGGACCGGGGCGGTCCCCCGCTCAGGCCCAGCCCAGCTCCTTGAGCCGTTCATCACCGATACCGAAATGGTGGGCCACCTCATGGATGACGGTCTTGCGCACCTGTCTGACCAGGTCCTCCTCCGAGAAGCACACCGAGGAGATGGTCTCCTGGAAGATAGTGATCCGATCGGGCATCGCCCCGCTGTAGGACGTCGGGCTGCGCCGGGTGAGGGGAATGCCCTCATACAGCCCGAACAGGCTGCGACCGTCGGAGGACCGGTCCTCCACCACCACAACCACGTTTTCCATGGTCCGGGCCAGGAAATCCGGGAGCGAGTCGAGTGACTCACCCACCAGCGCTTCGAACCGCTCCCCGGACACCTGGATCACCCGATCAACCGTAGATGCGTGCCCGTTCCGATTGTGACGCGGGGCCACCGGTCCCGCCACCGTCGGCACAGGACCATGGCCATGTCGCCCTCCTGGAAGGGGCGTCCTCAACGCGGAGACACCGAGCCCGTCGACGCTGCCTCCTGATGCCCGAATGAACCCCTAACCTATGGCTCGAGGTGCTCCAGGCTCCTTGACCCCGGGCCGCTTGGAGGCAGAGGCCCCAGTCAGGGGCCATATTCACGGGCGTTTAGCTCAGTTGGTTAGAGCAGCTGGCTTACAACCAGCAGGTCGGGGGTTCGAGTCCCTCAACGCCCACCGTTAGGAGCCCAGGTCAGAGGGCCTAAAGTGGTAAACGGGTCATCCAGTTCCTGGGT
>DATLUK010000193.1:0-6650 GCA_035533195.1 Acidimicrobiales bacterium
CTTCGATGACGCCCGGGATGTGCTGGAGCGGGCCTCGGCCCGGGAGACGGCCGCCCGGGTGGCGGCCGGCACCTGTGCCAAAGCGCTACTGGCCTGTCTGGACATCTCGGTCCTGTCCCATGTGATCCAGCTCGGACCGGCTCGGTCGGACGGTGGGGCCCGCCCCGGCCCGGCCGATCTGGAGGCTGTTGACGCCTCCTCGGTCCGATGCTTCGAGGCCGCCGCCGAGGAGGCGATGGTGGCCGAGATCAAGGCGGCGGCCAAGGTGGGCGACTCGCTCGGCGGGGTGGCCGAGGTGCTCGCTTACGGAGTACCCGTGGGGTTGGGCAGCCACGTGCACTGGGACCGGAAGCTCGACGCCCAGCTGGCCGGCGCCCTCATGAGTATCCAGGCTGTCAAGGCGGTGGAGATCGGAGATGGCTTCGACCTGGCCGGGATGCGGGGCTCGGAAGCCCACGACGCCATCCACTGGGACAGTGGAGAAAAGGCCTACACCCGGGACACCTCCCGTGCCGGCGGGATCGAGGGGGGCATGTCCACGGGGTCACTCATCGTGGCCCGGGTGGGCATGAAGCCACTGGCCACCCTCAATCGACCGGTGCTGGAAACGGTGGACGTTATGACCAAGGAGTCCACTGTCTCGTTCAAGGAACGGACGGATGTGACCGCCGTCCCGGCCATGGGTGTGGTGGCCGAGACCATGGTGGCGCTGGTCCTGGCCGGGGAGGCCCTGCGCAAATTCGGTGGCGACTCGGTGACCGAGTTGGTGCGCAACCGGGACGCGTTCCTGGCCGGACTGCCCGATCAGCACGGAATGGCGGCCTCCGCCCCGTGACCGAGCGGATACTGCTCATCGGCATGATGGGGGCGGGTAAGACCACCGTAGGCAAGAAGCTGGCGGCCCGACTGGGTTGGCGCCACTTCGACAGCGACGCCCAGGTCCAGGCCCGGACGGGCAGGACCGTCCCGGACATCTTTGCCGAGCAGGGGGAGGCCGCTTTTCGCCAGGAGGAGGCCCTGGCTCTGGCCGAGGCGGTCGGTCTGGATGAGCCGGTGGTGGTATCCGTGGCCGGCGGGGCGGTCCTCGATCCCGCCAACCGGCGGCTGCTCTCCCGCTCTGGCTCGGTGATATGGCTCCGAGCTGACCCGGGCACCCTGGCCGCTCGGGTGGGCACCGGGGATGGCCGGCCCCTGCTGGAGAACGATCCGGCGGCCAGCCTGGCCCGCCTCGACGCCGTCCGCCGCCCGCTCTACGAAGAGCTGGCCGACCACACCGTCGACGTGGACCCACTGAGCGCAGACCAGACTGCCGAGGACATCTACCAGTGGTGGTCCGGGATGCAGACCGGCCGGAGGCCGGCGTGATCCGGCTGAGGGTCCCCCTGGGGGAACGCTCCTATGACGTCCTGGTCGGCGCCGGGGCCAGAGACGAGTTGGCCGGGCTCCTGCCCCCAACGGCCAGACGGGCGGCGGTGGTGACCCAGGAGCCGGTGGGGGTGAAGATCGACACGGGCCGGGAGCAGGCCGTCTTCCTGGTGCCCGACGGGGAGGAGGCCAAGAGCCTCTCGGTGGTGGAGGACCTGTGCCGGCGCTTTGCGGGCTTCGGCCTGACCCGGGACGATGTGGTGGTCGGGGTAGGCGGGGGAGTCGTGACCGACCTGGCCGGCTTTGCCGCCTCGGTCTACCTGCGGGGCGTAGCCGTGGCCCACGTCGCCACCACGTTGCTGGCCCAGGTGGACGCGGCCATCGGCGGCAAGACGGGGGTCAACCTTCCTGAGGGCAAGAACCTGGTGGGTACCTTCTGGCAGCCGGTGGCGGTGATCTGTGACACCGAGTCCCTGGCCAGCCTGCCACCCCGCCAGCTGGCTTCAGGCCGGGGAGAGATGGCCAAGTACGAGTTCCTCGGGGTGTCGGGGCTGGGCTCGCTGCCGATAGAGGAAGCGGTGGCCGCCTGTGTTGCCTGCAAGGTGGCGGTGGTGGGAGCCGATGAGCGGGAGACCTCGGGCCGCCGGGCTCTGCTCAACTACGGACACACCCTCGCCCATGCTCTGGAGACGGCCGGGTGTTACGACATTCTCCACGGGGAGGCGGTGGCTGTGGGCCTGGTCTTTGCCGCTCGGCTGGCCCGCCGGCTGGAGCTCATCGATGATGCTCGTGTCCGCCTGCACGAGCAGGTGGTGTCCGGCTTCGACCTGGGCTACTCACTTCCGCCCGGGTCGAGCGCCAAGGAACTCATCACCATCATGGGCCGGGACAAGAAGGCAGTAGCCGGTCTTACCTTTGTGCTCGACGGGCCCCACGGCCTCTGTCTCACCCCTGGGGTCGACCCCAACGTGGTGGGCCAGGTCCTGGCCGAGATGGGAGCCCGATGACTGCCGCTGGCGGGGGACCGGGCCGCCCGGAATCGACGGAGAGCACGGGTCAGAGCACGGGGGACACAAGGCCCATACTCCTGCTGTCCGGGCCCAACCTCAATCTGCTTGGCCAGCGTCAGCCCGAGATCTACGGCCGGGAGACCCTGGCCGATCACGAAGAGACCGCCCGCCGGGCCGCGGACGCGGGCGGTTACCGGCTCGAGTCGCTCCAATCCGATCACGAAGGGGAGCTGGTGGCCGCCATCCACGCCGCCCGGGGACGTTGTGCCGGAGTGATCATCAACGCCGGGGCCCTCTCGCACTCTTCCTGGTCCCTGCACGACGCCTTGGCCGCCTTCGATGGCCCTTCTGTCGAGCTTCATCTCTCCAATCCGGCTGCCCGGGAGCCGTTCCGGCATGTGTCGGTGCTGGCCCCGGTGGTGTCCGGTTCGGTGGCCGGCTTCGGAGGGTTGGGTTACCGGCTGGCGGTCGAGGCGATCATCTCCCTGATCGCCAGCCGAGGAGACAGACCGTGACCGCCGGGCCGGAAGCCGCCCCGAGGACTGCCCGGCCCGCGCCGATGAGGGCGATGGACGTGGCCTCCCGCCTGCCTCGACTGAGGAACCGGCTGGCCGGTGCCGGATGCGATGCCCTGTTGGTGACCTCGCTGGCCAACATCCGGTACCTGATCGGATTCACCGGCTCGGCCGCCCTGCTCATGGTGACCGCCGCCGGATCGACATTGACCACCGACGGCCGTTACCGGACCCAGGCCACCGAACAGTTGGGGGCGGCCGGCGTCGGGGCCGCCATCGAGATCGGCCCCCCGGCGGATCAGCATGCCGCCCTGGCCACCCTGGCCGGGCGGCTGGGCGGCCGGCCCAAAGTGGGCCTGGAGGCCGGTTCGATCACCTGGGCCGCCAAACGGAACCTGGAGACGGTCATGGTCGGAGCCGAGCTGGTGGCGACGGCCGGCTTGGTGGAGAACCTCCGGCGGGTGAAGGACGCAGGAGAGCAGGACCGGATAGAGGCTGCCGCCGCTATCGCTGACGCCGCCCTGGCCAAGGTGGTGGGCATGGTCGGGGATGGCCGCTCCGAGTCCGAGCTGGCCCTCGCCCTGGATACCGCCATGCGCCGGCTGGGGGCCCACAGCTCGGCTTTCGAGACCATCGTGGCCGCCGGGCCTAACGGGGCCAAGCCCCACGCCCGCCCCACCAGCCGCCCCATCCGCCCCGGGGAGATGGTGGTCATCGACTTCGGCGCCACTGTGGACGGCTATCGCTCTGACATGACCAGGACCGTCTGTTGCGGACAGCCGACCGGTTCCAAGGCCCGTCGGATGTACGAGGTCGTGCTGGCCAGCCAGGCGGCCGGGGTGGCGGCCGTGCGGCCCGGGCGGAAGGCGGCCGAGGTGGACCGGGCCTGTCGGTCGGTCATAGCCGAGGCGGGCTGGGCCGACGCCTTTGTCCACGGGACCGGGCACGGGGTCGGCATCGACATCCACGAGGCCCCGGCCGTATCAGCCACCTCGGCTGATACCCTCGAAGAGGCGTCGGTGGTGACCGTCGAGCCGGGCGTGTACCTGCCGGGCGAGGGCGGCGTCCGGATCGAGGACACTGTCGTTGTCACCGCCGAGGGCTGCCGGACCGTAACCCGGTATCCCAAGGATCTGATCCTGGCCTGAACTCCTGCCCTGAACTCCTCCCGCGTCATCGGCGCGGCCGCCAATGCCCGATGTAACGAGGTGCCCATCTGATGTCTGTCTCCACCAATGACCTGAAGAACGGAATGACCCTGGATCTCCCCGAAGGACTCTTCGCGGTGGTCGAATTCCAGCACGTCAAGCCGGGCAAGGGCGGTGCCTTCGTCAGGACCAAGCTCAAGAACGTGCGCAGCGGTGCGGTTATCGAGCGGACCTACCGGGCCGACGAGAAGCTGGAGCAGGCCATCGTGGACAAGCGGGAGATGCAGTTCCTCTACCGCGACGGTGAGGCCTACGTCTTCATGGACAACACCACCTATGACCAGCGCAACGTGGGTGAGGAGTCGTTGGGCAACTCGGCCAAGTACCTGAAAGAGGGCGACTCGGCTGTCCTTCAGATCTGGGGCACCGAGATAGTCGGAGTCGACCTGCCCGCCTCGGTCGAGTTGAGCATCCGGGAGACCGAGCCCGGGGTGCAGGGCGACCGGGTGTCCGGGGCGCGTAAGGCGGCCACCTTGGAGACGGGCCTCGTCATCCAGGTTCCTCTTTTTGTGAACACCGGTGACCGGGTCAAGGTTGACACCCGCTCCGGTGAATACCTGACCCGGGCCTAGAACAGACCTCCGTGCCCAGGACCGGCCGCCGGGCGGCTCGGGAGAGAGCCCTCTCCCTGCTCTACGAGGCAGAGGCCAAGAACGAGGACCCCGCTGAGTTGTTGGCTGGCCTGGCCGTGGCTCCGGACCCGTTCGTGGTGACGCTGGTAGAGGGGGTGGCCCAGCATCGGGAGCAGATCGACTCCCTGATCGCCAGCCACTCGCGCGACTGGTCCTTAGTGCGGATGCCGGTCATCGACCGCAATCTGATGCGCCTGGCCGTATTCGAGCTGACATGCCGCCCGGACACGCCCGTCGGTGTGGTCATCGATGAGGCGGTGGAGTTGGCCAAGCAGTATTCGACCGAGGACTCGGGCCGCTTTGTCAACGGCGTGCTCTCCGCCGTGGCCCGTCAGCGGGATCAAGCCACCCCTTAGGACGGGTGGATGTGGACGGGTTCAGGCGACCTGTCCAGCTCCCAGGCGGTCGAGGGCCGAAGGGTGCTCAGGTGTCGCGCGGAGCAGACGTAGCTGACGGATCCGGATGAGGCGAGAGGCCCGAAGCGGCACGGCTGCCCCGATGACCCCGAGCGCCAGCCCGCCCACCAGGAGACTCCAATAGCTCCACGGTCCGTAGTGGAAGAAGGAGACGACTGTGGTCGCCAGTAGGAGCAGGCTGACCCCGAGCAGCCTTCGTGCTCCCGACCGGGCGGCCAGGAGCAGGACACAGACCAGGGCCGGGGCGGCGTAATAGGGAACCACCACCGCCTCGAATGCAACCCGGGCCACCAAGGCCAGGGTGGCGCCGATCAAGAGGATGTCAAGGCGGCCCCGATGGCGGATTCCGAGGAAGACCAGACCGGAGGCGAGGGCAATGGCAATGAGTCGTCCCGGACCGGCGGCCACTGAGACGTTGTTGATGCGGGGCGCCAGCGCCAGCCAGGGGGTGGCGTGGTTGGCGGGGGCGTGGGGGAAGTTGGGTTGGTGAAGGAGTTGGGCCAGCGCGTCGTGCCAGTCGGCGCTCAATACGATGGCGACCAGCAGGCCTGGGAGGATGGCGACTCTGGATATCCAGGCTGCCGACCGGCGCAGGCCGAGGGCTCCCACCATCAGGGGAATGATGAGGATGGTCAGGGGCTGGACGGCCAGAGATGCACCCATCCACCAGGCCGAGGCCATTGTGCGCCCGTCCCTGGCCGCCAGAAGTGAGTAGAGACCGAAGGCGAAGGCCAGGATGTCCTCGGGGTGGCCGAAGAGAACCAGGCAGGGAAAGGCGGCGCCGGCCACGGCCAGGGATGCCAGCCGGCGGACGTAGGAGGAGCAAACCAGCGCTTCCGCGATTGCATCGGCGGCGGTCAGGAGGGGGGCGACACAGGCCAGACTGACCGGGCCCAGGATGAGCCAGGCGGTGGGATGCCTGGTGGGCAGCGGGAACGACTCGGTCAGGTGGAAGTGGTCGGCTATGAAGCCCACCGGCGCCAGGAGGATGGGTAGGCCGGGGAGGGTGACCAGGTGGCTTCCGGCGCTGTAGATGGCGCCCAGGCCTCCCCACTCGGTGAATTGCGCGGCCCGGAAGGTGGCCCACAGGTCGGGCGGGGTGTACCAGATCCAAACCCCGTGACGGAGGGGCAGGAACAAGAAGGAAAAGGCCATTCCGACCACCACGAACACGGCGCTGACCCCGAGGGGCCAGGCACGGTGACGCAGGCGGGCCGAAAGGCTCATGCGAAATGGTCGGAATTCCGTCGCAAATCCTTTAGGCCCCGGCTCTCGGCCCACGCCGTCACCTGATGTCCCTGGTAGGACCACGCCGCGTCGGAAGGGCGCGCCGACCGGCCATCCACGCCTGCTAAGTTCTCCGCCTGACCGTGAAGCGGGTCCCGTGAGGCCCGAACGGACAGGTGAGGAGCCTCTTTGGCAGAAAGAGAGCGTTTGCTGACGCCCCCGCTTGGGGGCGTTTTCGTTGCCCGGGCCCAGGTCATGACGGCCGAGGATGTCTCCC